>VAXA01000098.1 GCA_005883365.1 Actinomycetota bacterium | reverse complement strand
GGTGATCCGGACGAAGCCCTCGGGATCGACCTCGCCGACGTCGCCTGTCCGCAGCCAGCCGTCGTCGGTCAGGGACGCTGCCGTCGCCTCCGGCTCCTTGTAGTAGCCGGCGAAGACGGAGTCGCTGCGGATCAGGATCTCTCCGTCCTCGGCGAGACGGATCTCGGCGCCCTCGACGGGGCGGCCGACGGTTCCGATCCGGAAGTCCTCAGGCTCGTTGACGGTCGCTGAGCTGGCCGTCTCGGTCAGGCCGTAGCCCTCGATCACGGGTACGCCGAGCGCGTGGAAGAACTCCATCACGTCGGTGGAGAGCGGCGCCGCTCCGGAGATCCCGAGCCGCAGGCGGCCGCCGAGCCGCTCGCGCACCTTCGCGAACACGAGCCGCTCGGCCAGTCGCTCCTGCAACACGAGAAAGACGGGCACCGAGGTTCCGTCTCGGCGGGCGCGGCTCGCGCGGGCGCCGACACCGAGTGCCCACAACCCGATCCGCCGTCGCAGCCCGCCGGCGCGTTCGATCTCGCCGAGCGTGTTCGCGTGGACCTTCTCGTACACCCGGGGAACGGCCGGAAGGACGGTCGGTCGTAGAGCTGCGAGCGCCTCGGGCATGCGCGTGACGTCGGCGACGAACGCGACCGTTGACCCGCGATGGCTCGCGGCCTGGTGTGCGAGCCGCCCGTAGCTGTGGGCGAGTGGCAGGAAGAGGAGCACGACGTCCCCGGGGCGCTGCACGCCCTCCACGACACAGGTCGCCGCGGTGACAAGGTTGCGGTGGGTGAGCATGCACCCCTTCGGCGGCCCTGTCGTGCCGGAGGTGTAGATGAGCGTCGCGAGGTCGTCCTCCTCGACCGGCTCGGGCTGCAGATGCTTCGCCAGCCTCCCCTCGGCCTCGAGCTTCTCGAGCCGGTCGAACGGGATCACCTCGCGCAACGCGGGCAGGGTGCCGCGGACGGATACGAGCTTGCGGGTCTGCTCCTCGTCCTCGGCGAAGGCGAGCACGGCCTCGCAGTGCTCGAGGATGTACTCGCATTCCTTGGCCGAGCTCGTCGGATAGAGACCGACGACGACAGCGCCGATCGACATCACCGCCCAGTCGAGCAGAATCCACTCGAGCCTCGTGCGCGAGAGCACTGCGATCCGGTCGCCGTACCGGACTCCGCGCGCCAGTAGCCCGCGCGCCAGCATCTCGATCCGTTCGGCCGCCTCGTCCCACGAGACGGGCCGCCAGCCTTCCGCCTCCTCCTCGAGGTATGCGGGCTCAGCCGGCGCGTCGCGAACGGCGTCGCGCCAGAGCTCGGGCGCGGTGCGCCGCTCCATCTGCGCATCGTAGAACTCGCGCTAGCTCACGAGTGCTTCGCACTCGCTCGCTGGGTCAAGGAACTCGGGCCGGGAGAGCGCGGTCTCCCGGCCCTCGTGCTGAAGGCATATAGGGCTGACGCAGGTTCGTGACCGCTCTTCTGTAGCGGGTGGGCAGGAGACGCGTGCCCGCCCGCTAGTCCGGCGGCGTCGTAACGCACCGTTACGCCGCCGCCCTTGCCGCGATGAAGGTTCGAAGCCGCTTCAATCGACGATCTAGGCCAAAGGCCGGAGGCTAAGACGTCCGCGTAGCGGGGGCTTAGCCGGAGGCCGGACTGCGCTCGCGCCGGCCTCTGTGCCGCGCGCGAGCGCACGAGGGAGCCATACCGTCCAGAGCCTCCAAAGCAAGGCAGCACGGAGCGTTCGCGAGACCGCGCCTCTCGCGGACGCGGAGTTCCGTTTCCCCAGCGAGCGAAGCGCTCGCTTCGTGAGCTAGGAAGGGAAGCCGATGAAAACCGAGAATTCCGCCGGTCCTAACTACACTTGAGGACTCCAATGCGCACCATTTGGAACGGATCGATCAGCTTCGGCCTCGTCAACATCCCTGTCGGGCTCGCGCTTGCGACCCAGCGGCAGGATGTCTCGTTCCGCACGCTGCACCGCGAGTGCGGCACGCCGATCAAGCAGAAGCGCTGGTGTCCCGTGCACGAGCGCGATGTCGAGCCCGACGAGCTCGTCAAGGGCTGGGAGTTCGCCAAAGGCCAGTACGTCCTCGTCGAGGAGGCCGATCTCGAGGCCGTCGCCCTGCAGCGCTCGCAGTCGATTGCGATCCTCCGTTTCGTCCGGCTCGAGGACGTCGATCCCGTCTACTTCGACCGCACGTACTACCTCGCGCCCGCCGACGCCGACGCGCAGCGCAAGCCCTACGTCCTCTTGTTGCGCGCGATGGAGGAGTCGGGAATGGCGGCGGTCGGCAAGTTCGTCCTCTGGGGCAAGGAGAACCTCTGCCTCATCCGCGCAAGGGCCGGCGCGCTGCTGCTCGAGACGCTCTTCTTCGCCGAGGACGTTCGCGCGAAGGACGAGATCGAGGAGGCGGTCGCTGCGACCGACGTGCAGAAGGCCGAGCTGCAGCTCGCCGAGCAGGTGATCTCGAGCCTCGCCGGCGAGTGGACGCCGGAGGACTTCGAGAACGACTACCGGCGCGACCTCGCCCAGATGCTCGAGGCGAAGCTCGCCGGCCAGGAGATCGTTGCGCCGGAGCCCGTCGCCGAGGCGCCCGTCATCGACCTGATGGAGGCGTTGCGCCAGAGCGTCGCCGACGCGCAGAGCCGGCGCTCGGCGGAGGGGTCCAAGGACGGGAAAGCCGGCACGAAGGCCGGCTCCGGTTCCCGGTCCCGCAAGACGCCGGCGAAGAAGTCCGCCTAACGCCCCAACGCCCTAGTGCTGGGGCTGCGTCGCTCCGAGTGCCTGCAGCTGCGCCTGGAAGAGGAACTTGTCGATCTTCCCGTGGTAGATCGGCACGCCCTCTTCGACGCACACCCGGATCACCTCCTGCCTATCGAGACCAAGCTCCTTCGACAGTTCTTCGGGCGTGAGGTGATTTGCCATCGGTCGGGCTCCTTCCCTGGAACGAAAAAACCCGCCGCGCGCAACACGCTGGCGGGCTAGATCGCACCCTCGCTTGTCGTTTCCGCGGGCCTCACTCTGCCCGCCCTCCAGAAGCACTCATTACGCGAAGAATATGCCTCTCTGGTGACGGACGGCAAACACCGGCTCGACGGATTCGAGGAACGCGAGCTCGAGTGGCGCGGCGCGCGGCTCTGTTACGCCGCCGGCGGCGACGGCAGGCCGCTCGTGCTGGTGCACGGGCTGGGCGGGACGATCGAGAACTGGCGCGCGCTCGCGCCGGCGCTCGCGACACACCACCGCGTTCTCGTCCCCGACCTGCCTGGACACGGACACTCGTCGCGGCTGCCCGAGGCGCGCGACCTCGACGCGCCGGCAAAGGCGGTGCTCGCGATCGCGGACGCCGAGGAGATCCGCGACGCCGTCTGGATCGGCCATTCGCTCGGCGGCGTCGTCGCCCTCCGGGCGGCGGTGCGACGTCCGGACGCAGTACGGGGCCTTGTCCTCGCCGCAGCTGCCGGGATCGGTTCGGCGTCGCGCGCGGCCCACGCGACGCTCACGGTGCTCGGCGTCGCCCGGCCCGGACGTCTGGTTGCGCCGTTCCGCCACGCGTGGGCGCGGTCGCGGCTCGGCCGCCGGGCGTTGTTCGGCTGGTGGGGCGTGGCGGATCCCGATGCCCTCGATCCCGAGCTCGCCGAGGCGTTCCTCGTCGGGCCGGCGCACCACACCGACACACGCCAGGCCGGTCGCGCGCTCCTCGTCTCGGATCCGCGCGCGGAGCTCGACCGCGTCACCTGTCCGTGCCTCTGCCTCTGGGGAGCGAGCGACAACTGGGTCCGGCTCGACGACGGGATGGAGTACGCGCGCCGCCTGCGCGCGCCGCTCCGGACGATCGCCGGGTGCGGCCATCTCCTGATCGGGGAGCGGCCGGACGCCTGCCTGGCCGCGATCGAGGAGTTCGTCGCGGGCTTGCCCTAGCCGGTCGCGGCAGGCGCCTCGAACGGAATCACTTCCGCTCCCGCGTCCTCCTCCTCGCTCCGCGGCCCGCCGCCGAGGAACTCGACCCGCCGCGCCACCACCTCGAGCGCGTTCCGCCGCTTGCCCTCCTCCTCCCACGAGCGTGACTTGAGCCGCCCGTCAACCGCGATCCGGCGACCCTTGCCGAGGTACTCGGCGCACAGCTCCGCCTGTCTGTCCCACGCCGACACGGTCACGAAGTCCGCGCCGCCGTCGTGGCTTGCCCGGTCCACCGCGAGCACGAAGCTCGCTACCTTCTTGTCTGGCCCGACCTCGCGCAGCTGAACCTCCGTCGCGAGGTTGCCGATCAGCGTCACCACGTTCACCTTCGCCTCCGTCGTCGCTCCCGTGGAAGCTAGGCCAGAAGCCGTGACCGGGGTGTGCCGCCTCGCCAAGAACTTCCTGACTTTGCGGGTATGCTCGGGGCGGTCTATGGGTCTCTTTTCAGGACTGACAGGCTTCGGTGGCCGCGATATGGCGGTGGACCTGGGCACCGCGAACACGCTCGTCTACGTGCGCGGACGCGGCATCGTCCTCTCCGAGCCGTCGGTGGTCGCCATCGACCAGCGCTCGGGCGAGGTGCACGCGGTCGGCGTCGAGGCCAAGCGAATGCTCGGCCGGACGCCGGGGACGATCCAGGCGATTCGCCCCCTCAAGGACGGCGTGATCGCCGACTTCGACGTCACCGAACAGATGCTCCGCCACTTCATCCAGAAGGTGCACCAGCACCGTTTCGCGCACCCCCGCGTCGTCGTTTGCGTCCCCTCCGGCGTGACCGGCGTCGAGAAGCGGGCCGTCGAGGAGGCGACGCTGTCGGCCGGAGCGCGCCAGGCCTACCTCATCGAGGAGCCGATGGCCGCCGCGATCGGCGCCGGGCTTCCCGTCGCGGAGCCGACAGGGAACATGATCGTCGACATCGGCGGCGGCACGACCGAGGTCGCCGTCATCTCCCTCGGCGGGATCGTCGTCTCTCAGTCGCTGCGCGTCGGCGGCGACGAGATGGACGAGGCGATCATCAACCACATCAAGCGCGACTACAAGCTGCTCATCGGGCAGCAGACGGCGGAGGAGATCAAGCTCGAGATCGGCTCGGCCTGGGACCTGCGCGAGGAGTTGCAGGCGGAGGTGCGCGGCCGCGACATGCTCACCGGGCTACCGAAGACGGTGATCCTCACCTCGGAGGAGATCCGCCGCGCGCTCGACGAGCCGGTCAGGCAGATCATCGAGGCGATCAAGTCGACGCTCGACAAGACGCCGCCGGAACTCGCGGCCGACATCATGGACCGCGGCATCGTCCTCGCCGGTGGGGGCGCACTCGTCACCGGCCTCGACGAGCGGCTCCGCCACGAGACGCAGATGCCGGTCCATCTCGCAGAGAGCCCGCTCACGTGCGTCGCCGTCGGCTCGGGCCGGAGCCTCGAGGAGTTCGAGGCGATCCACCGCAGCAACAAGGCCCGCTCCCGCAACGGCCGCAGGTACTGAGCGCGCGGGCGCTGCGCACCCGCTTGCTGAGAGAAGGAACTCCGCGCGCCGGAAAGCGCGGTTTCCGGCCCGCTCCGTGCTGAGGGCCCTTACGGGCTGACGCAGGGTTCGAGCCGCGCCTACGTCGCGAGCGCGCAGGCCTGCGGCGTGCGCGCTCGCTACTCCGCGGCGGCGTAACGCACCGTTACGCCGCCGCCTGTGGGCCGGTGAAGGTTCGAAACGTTCAAACCAAAGCGGCGCTTAAGGCCGGAGGCTAAGACGGCCGCGCAGCGGCGACTTAGCCGGAGGCCCGACTGCGCTCGCGCCGGCCTTTGCCGCGCGCGAGCGCACTAGAGCGGCCTCCCATCCAGAGCATCCAAAGCAAGAACAGCACGAAGCGCGGGCGAGACCGCGCTCTCGCCCGCGCGGAGTCCGGTCAGGACAGCGCGAGCCCGGCGGGCTCGCGCGGTACTCTGTTGCGGTGGCTCCACCCAGTCGCAGCGCGCGCTCGGCGGTGCTCGCCTCGTCGGTTCAGCGCTCGAAGCCGACCCCGTACCCCTCGAAGGCCCGCAGCGCGCTCATCCGCCGGACGGTGGTCGTCATCCTGGTCCTCGTCGCGCTGACGCTCGTGACGATCTCCTTCCGCTCGCCGACGGCGGGAGCGCTCCACGACATGCAGGGCGCCGGCTCGACCGCGTTGCGTCCCTTCCAGATCGCCGCGACCCGGGTCGCGCAGCCGTTCCGCGACGCGTACGACTACGTCGACGGCCTCGCGAGCGCCAAGGCCGAGAACAAGCGTCTGAAGAAGGAGAACGCGGCACTCCGGCTGGCCGCGCTCGTCTCGTCGGGAAGGGCGGCGAAGTACCCCGAACTCGTGAAGCTCCTCCACTTCGAGCAGGGGCAGACGTTCCCGAACGGCTACCGCGCGATCAACGTAAGCGTCATATCCTTTCCGGGAGGCCCGTTCGCGCACACGCTCACGGTCGCGGCCGGGACCTCGTCAGGCATCCGCAGGAACTCGCCGGTCGTGAGCGGAGACGGCCTCGTGGGGATCGTCTCCAACGTCTTCCCGAACAGCGCGATCGTGACGCTGCTCACCGACCGGCAGAGCGCCGTCGCCGCCCGCGACCTCCACAACGGCGTGCGTGGAATCGTGCAGCTCGGACCCGGCGGCACGCTCAGCCTCAACCAGGTACGGAAGCAGTTCAGCGTGAAAGAGGGCGATGAGATCGTCACCGACGGGACGCACAGCGCGCGGTACCCGGACCTCTACCCGTACGGCATCCCGATCGGCCGGGTCTCGTCCGTCGGCGTAACGGACACGGCGATCTTCCTCCAGGTGCAGGTGCAGCCCCTAGCGAACCTCGGCTCGGTCGATGCAGTCGCGGTGCTCGTCCCGACAAAACAGCGCCGATGACGCTCCTCGACGGCGTGAAGGCCGCCGTTCTGCTCTTCGTGGCGGCGGTCGCACAGGTCTCGATCTTCTCCCAGCTGCACGTCGCTCGTCGCGCTTGCCCTGCTGCGCGGAAGCGTCGCCGGTGCCGTCGGCGGCTTCTTCGCGGGCCTCGTCGTCGACACTGCAAACCTCGGAACGCTCGGCCTCACGTCGCTCGTGCTGACGCTCGCGGGCTACTGGATCGGGCGCTACGGCGAGACCACGGGGCGCGATCGTGCTCACGCCCCGTTCCTCTCGGTGGCCGTCGTGACTGTCCTCTACGAGCTCGGCCTTCTCGTCGTGCATTTCGTGCTCGGCGAGAGCGCGCCCGCCGGAGCGGTCGTGCGTAGCCTCGTGCCGGCGATCGTCCTCAACCTGATCCTCACCGCGCCGCTCTACGCCCTCGCGCGACGGCTGCTACGGGTCGTCGACCGCGACGCGCTGACCGCGGAGGTGCAGCTGCTTGGCTAGCACCACCACGCGGCGGCCCGGCCTACCGCGGCGCGCACGCTCGGAGGAGGGAGACGCCGAGCAGACCCCGGTCGAGCCGTATCGGCTGACGCCGAAGGTCGCGCGGCGGGTCGCGCTGCTCGGGGCGCTCGTCCTCATCGGCTTCGCGGCGCTCCTCGGGCGGCTCTGGGCCCTGCAGGTGCTCGCCGGGACGCACTACGCCGCCCGGGCGCAGGCCAACCAGCTTCGTACCGTGCGCGTCGCGGCCCCGCGCGGGTTGATCGTCGACCGTAGTCGAAACGTCCTCGTCACGAACAAGGCGGTCACCTCGGTCGAGCTCTGGCCGTCGGGCTTGCCGAAGGTCTACGCACGCCGAGTGGCCGAGCTCCGGGCGCTCGCGCACATCACGCGCGTGAACGTACGGCAGGTCACGAGGCTGATCCTCGAGCGGCGGCGCGCGGGCGACATGCTCGATCCGGTCGTCGTCCGCGCCACGGCGCCGGGCCCCATGCTGACGTACCTCGAGGAACGGGCCGGAGACTTCCCGGGCTTGACGCTTGCCCGGAGCTTTGTCCGCCGCTACCCGCACGGCGCGCTCGCCGCGCAGCTCCTCGGGTACGTCGCGCAGATCTCGCAGCAGCGGTCCGGAGTGGAGGCGCAGTACGACGCATACCTGCGCGGTGTAGCGGGCTCGGCGCGCGTCCGCGTCGACTCCCTCGGGCGTCCTCGCAGCGACCGGACGCTGACGACGCAGCCGCAGCCCGGCCAGACGGTGCGCCTGACGATCGACACCGGCCTACAGCTCGCTGCCCAGAACGCGCTGCAGTACGGCATCCAGCTGGCCCACAACAACCACCAGTGGGCGGCAGACGGCGGCGCGATCGTCGCCCTGAACCCGCAGGACGGATCGATTCTCGCGCTCGCGTCCTCGCCCACGTACGACCCGGCGGTCTTCACGGGACGCGTCACCGAGCACAAGCTGGCCGCTCAGGGCCTCACGCCGAAGTCAGCCCTCGACCGCAACTACCCGTCGCTCGACCGGGCGCTCGACGGGCTGTATCCGCCGGGCTCGACGTTCAAGCCGCTCACCGCAATCGCGGCGCTCCAGGAACACCTGGTCAAGCCGTATGCCTTCTATCCCTGCACCGGCACGTACGTCGCACCGGAGGACCTCGCCCATCGCGTCTGGCACAACTGGGACCCGAACGTAAACCAGGGCATGGATCTCCCGACGGCGCTCGCCCAATCGTGCGACACGTACTTCTACCGCGTCGGCAACACGTTCTTCGACCTCCCGAGCGACCGCGGCCAGCCTGAGCAACGCTGGGCGCGCGCCTTCGGGTTCGGGCAGGCGAGCGGCACCGACATGGGGCTCATGCAGGCGGGGCTTCTTCCCACCATCGGGTGGAGGCACCGCACGTATACCCGCGCGAGCGATTCCTGCTGCTGGCAGGTCGACCGCCTCTGGAAGCCGGGCGACTCGATCCAACTCGCGATCGGCCAGGGCGACCTCCTGGTGACGCCGCTCCAGATGGCCCGCTTCTACGCCGCGATCGCGAACGGTGGCAAGCTCGTGACGCCGCACGACCTCCTGGACGTCGAGAATCCGAACGGGACGATCGTCCCGACGACCGCGCCGGCTGCGCCGCGGCCGATCCCCGGCCTCGACCCGGCGTATCTCAAGGTCGTCCAGCAGGGCCTTTTCGAGGGGACGCATGACACCTTCGGCACCTCCTACGGCGTCTTCGGCAACTTCCCGGTGTCGATCGCAGGCAAGACCGGCACCGCCCAGAAGATCGTCACGCTCGCCGGCTACAAGGGTGAACAGGACCAGTCGTGGTGGTGCGGCTATGGTCCCGCGAACGATCCGAAGACCCCGCCGCAGCTCGTCGTCTGCGCCGTGATCGAGAACGGCGGCGAAGGCGGCACAGCGGCAGCCCCGGCGGCCGAGCGGGTCTTCGCGAAGTTCTTCAACGTGCCGGCGACGCAGACGGGATTCATCCACTCAGACTGATGCTCGAGTACGCGGGATCACAGCGAGCGGGACTGCGCGCCGAGCGCGAGGCTCCCGGCCTGCTCAGCATCGTCCGCTCCCTCGACTGGATCCTGCTCCTCGGCATCGCCGGGCTCGTCGTCGTGGGCCTCTGGGGCGTCGCGGGCGTCACGAAGTTCGCGATCCCGAACGACCCGAGCTACTACCTCAACCGCCAGATCCTCTACGCGTGCGTGGGGGGTGTCGTGCTGGTGGCCGCGGCGCTCGTCGACCCGGACCTCTATCGGCGCTACTGGCGTGCGATCTTCATAGGCACCGCCGTGGTGATCGCCGGTGTTCTCCTCATCGGGCATGCCGCGCGGGGGTCGACGCGCTGGATCAGCCTCGGTTTCTTCACCTTCCAGCCCTCGGAGTTCGGGAAGCTCCTGTTCGTCCTCGCGCTCGCGGGGATGCTGGCCGAGCGTCAGCGCATCGTCGGGGCGTGGGCGACGACGCTGAGGGTCGTCGGGCTCGGCCTCGTGCCGGTGGTGCTCGTCTTCGCCCAGCCCGACCTCGGCACCGCGCTCGTCTATCTCGCCGCGCTCGGCGCGATCCTCTTCGTCGCCGGCGTGCCCTGGCGGCACCTGGCCGTCCTGGGCGGCGCCGTCGTGTTCATCGCCGTGGGCGTCCTCTGGGCGGGCCCGGCGGCAGGTGTCAGCGTCCTCAAGAGTTACCAGCAGCAGCGGCTGACCTGCTTCACCCATCCGTCGACGTGTTCGGTCGCGGCGCGGTACAACGTCGAGCAGTCGATCACGACGGTGGGCTCCGGCCAGACCCTGGGACGCGGCCTCAACGGCGCAACGCAGGTCAACCTCGGCTTCCTCCCGGAGAGCCAGACCGACTTCGTCTTCGCGGGCTTCGCCGAGCAGCGAGGGTTCGTCGGCGCGGCGCTCCTCCTCGGCCTCTACCTCCTCGTGCTCTGGCGCGGCCTGCGCGTGATCACCGTCGCGCGCGATCTCTTCTCAGCCGTGGTCGCCGGCGGCATCGTGGTCGCCCTCCTCTTCCAGATCTTCGTCAACGTCGGCATGACGATGGGGATCGCGCCGATCACCGGCATCCCATTGCCGTTCGTGAGCGTCGGCGGCTCCTCGCTCATCGCGAACCTCGCTGCGATGGGCGTGCTGCTCGCGATCTGCGCGCGCGGTCGCGTCTCGCGCTACTCGCGGCGACGCTGATGCCCCGGCTGCCGGTCTCGCCCGCGGCCGCTCGCCGGCTGCTGACCGAGATCGAGTCCTCGGGGCGAGGCGAGCACACGCTCGCGGTCGGCGGTGCGGGCAAACTAGCAGCCGTGCTGCGGCAGCAGTTCCTGCGCGGGCGCGCGGAGCCGGCAGCCGTGCGCCTCGGCGGTCCCAAGAACGCCGACGTGTACGTGCACGTCCTCACGGGCGAGCCCGGCGAGGAGGACCTTGCAGCGCTGCGGCGGGCGGGACGGGAGCGAGTCCCCGCGATCGCCGTTGCCGTCGGCTTTGCGGGGGACGTTGCCACGATCCCGTACGTCCGAGCGACGGATGTCGTCCGGGTCGCGGCCGGGCAGAGCTTTCCGCTCGACACGATCGCGTGTGCGATCGCGGCGCGGCTGGGCGAGGACGGCGCCCCGCTCGCCGCGCGCGTCCCGCTGCTTCGCGAGGCCGTCTGTGAGCGGCTCGTGGCGTCCTTCGCGCGGAAGAACGGCTTGCTCGCAGCTGCCGTCTGGATCCCCGGCGCGGACCTGCCAATCCTCGCGCTGAACGAGCTCCGGCTCGTGCTCCGCCTCGCGCAGGCCTATGGGGCTGACAGTGGTCGCGAGCGGCTGCCGGAGCTTGCGGCGACGCTCGGTGCCGGCTTCGGGCTACGCGCCCTCGTCCGAGAGCTCCTCGACATGATTCCCGGCGCCGGCTGGCTGCTGAAGGGCGTCGTCGCCTACGCCGGGACGCGCGCCCTCGGCGAGGCGGCTCGGCTGCGGTTCGAGCTGGCTCCTACGCCGCGGCCGGGCGGAGCCTCGCACGCCGCGCCCTGATCGCGCGCAGGCGCTGCGACAGGCGAGCCCAGGCCCACGGCTCGATCTCGTGGTAGCGGCTCTCCGCCTGACTCCGTGTCGCCTCGAGGTACTCGAACCATGCATCCGCCTCCTCGATCATCAGGAGCTCTTCGGCCTCACGTTTCGCCACCACCGCTCACCTCCCGGACGTGATATGGCCGGATCGTAGGTCCGGGCTCGGACGGACCCGCCCGAGGCGGGTGCTACCCTGAGCGCGAGGCCATGCCAAGCCTTTTCATTGACAACGAGCGCGCGCGCACCCCGACAAACGGGGTTGCCGGCGCGCGCCCATCCGAAGGAGCTTTTTCTTGCCCTGGTTCCGTATCCGGAAGAAGAAATCTTCCGACGACCAACGTTCCCCTGACGAGCTCGAGGCGAGGCCCGAGCCCGAACTGACCGAGCCGGCCGCCGAGGCGGCCGCTTCCGAACCGACCGACCCGACCAAGCCCAAGCGCCGCCGCGGCAGCCGTGGTGGGCGCGGACGGAAGAAGCCCGGCTCCACCGCCGCCGCGACCGCGCCCGAGCGGAAGGAGAAGGCGAAGACCGAGCCGAAGCAGCCCCAGCGCCGCGACCTCTCCCAACGGCAGGAACGCCGGCGCGACCAGTCGACCCGGCGCCGCCGCGAGCCACCGCGCCGCGCGCCGCTTCCCGCCGCGAAGCGCGAGCTGCTCGTCTCCGTCGACGTCGGCGAGCGCCGCGTCGCCATCCTCGAGGACGAACGGGTCGCCGAGGTCTACCTCGAGCGGCCGGAACGTCGCTCGATCGCGGGCAACATCTACCTCGGCCGCGTCGACAACGTCCTGCCGGGGATGGAGGCCGCATTCGTCGAGATCGGCCTCGAGAAGAACGGCTTCCTCTACGTCGACGAGATCGTCAGCCCCGAGCTCGAGAAGGGCCACGGGCGCAAGATCCAGGACCTCATCTCGCGCGGCCAGACGATCCTCGTCCAGGCCGTCAAGGACCCGATGAAGACGAAGGGCGCGCGGCTTACGACGCAGATCTCGCTGCCCGGCCGGTTCGTCGTCCTCGTCCCGCAGGGAGAGGGCCTCGGCGTGTCGCGCCGGCTCGACGACGACGAGCGCAACCGGCTGAAGGAGATCCTCAAACGCCTCGACGTGAAGGAGGGCGGCGTCATCGTCCGCACAGCCGCCGAGGGCGCATCGGAGGAGGACATCGAGCGCGACCTCGTCTTCCTGCAGCGGCTCTGGCGCTCGATCCAGGCGAAGGCGAAGAGCGCGAAGGCGCCGGAGCTCGTCTACCAGGAGGCCGAGCTGCCGCTGCGCGTCGTCCGTGACCTCTTCACCGGCGACTTCGAGAAGGCGTACGTCGACGACGAGCGCACGCACAGGCGACTCGTCGGCTACCTGAAGAAGACGTCGCCGCACATGGTCGAACGTGTCGTCCGCTACAGGGAGAAGACACCGCTCATGGAGTCGTTCGGCGTCGAGCAGGAGATCAAGTCGACCATCAGCCGGCGCGTCGACCTTCCCTCCGGCGGCTACCTGATCTTCGACTACGCCGAGGCGTTCACGGTCATCGACGTCAACACCGGCCGCTTCGTCGGCGGGCGAGGGAAGAACGCCGGCGGCCGGCTCGAGGACACGATCACGAAGAACAATCTCGAGGCGGTGAAGGAGGTCGTCCGCCAGCTGCGGCTGCGCGACATCGGCGGGATCATCGTCATCGACTTCATCGACATGGCCAATCCGAAGAACCGGGCCGCCGTCGAGGAGGCGCTGCGGACCGAGCTCGAGCGCGACCGGACGAAGACCTACGTCGTCGAGATCTCGCCGCTCGGCCTCGTCGAGATGACGCGCCAGAACGTGACCGACGGGCCGCGCGAGGTGATGACGCGCAAGTGCCCGACCTGCGGCGGCGACGGAATCGTCTACTCCGAGGCTTCGGCGGCGATCGACGTCGAGCGGAGGTTGCGCGCGCTCGCTGCAGGCTCGCGGGCGCAGGCGTTCCGGGTCGAGCTCGCCGATCCGATCGCGAGCGCGCTCGTCGGGCCCGGCGCGAGACGGTTGCTCGAGCTCGAGGCGCTGACGAAGAATCGGTTCTTCCTCGAAGGCAAGCCGCAGACCCATCTCGACCATTTCGTCGTCCTTAGCGAGGGCAAGCTCGCCGATCTGGCGCCTCCCGCGCCCGTCGCAGAGGACGCCGAAGTCATGCTGCAGCTCGTCGAGGTCGACCGCTACGACGCCGGGGCAGCCGTCGGCAAGCTCGACGGGCTCGACATCGTCGTCGCCGATGCGGCGCCGCTCGTCGGCAAGCGCGTCAAGGTGCGCGTCGAGCGCGTCCTCGACGGGCGCGCCTACGCCGTCGCTGTCCGCAAGACGAAGGATGTCCCCGAGCCGCTGACGGCCGAGGGCGAAGCAGAGAAGCCGACCCGCAAGCCCCCGGCGCGCAAGGGCGTGACGTCCGCCACGGTCGAGCTGGACGCCGGTGAAGTGGAAGAGGAAGAGGAAGAGGAAGAGCCGGTGGTCGTGGAAGAACCTGAGAGCGACGTCGACGTCGAAGAGACGGCGGAAGCCGAGGAAGCAGAGGAAGCCGAGGAAGCCGGAGAGGCTCCGAAGCCGAAGAAGAAGACGCGGCGCGGCTCGCGCGGCGGACGCAAGCGGAAGAAGCCTGCCACGACCCCGGAGGTTGCCGCCCTGGAACTGGAAGCGGGCGGTGCTTCGGAGGAGGCACCCGAGCCGCCGCGCGCGGTGACCATCCACGTCCCCGGCGAAGATCTCGGCCGCGAAGGCACGGTCGAGCCGGTGGAGGAACCACCGGCCGACGCCGCCCCCGAGGCCGAGCCCGAGGCGGCGTCCGAGGTTGCCGAGGAGACGCCGAAGCCGAAGAAGAAGACGCGGCGCGGCTCCCGTGGGGGCCGCCGCCGCAAGAAGCCGGCAGCCGCATCTCAGAACGGCGCCGAGGCGCCTACCGAGCCCGAGGCCGCTTCCGAGCCCGAGGCCGCTTCCGAGCCCGAACCGGCGACCGAAGCCGAGGAGGCGCCGGAGGCGGAGTCGCCCTCGGACAACGGCGATTTCGAGTACGTCCCGATGTCCGAATGGGTCGACGAGATCGAGACAGGTCGTTAGCTACACTGCTGACCCGCGGGCGTGAGGCCCGCGTTTCCACGCGATGAGCTCCTACGCGATCATCAGTCTCGGCGGCAAGCAGTACCGCGTCCAGGAAGGCGAGCGGCTGCTCGTCGACCGCCTGCGCGAGGACGAGGGTGCGACGGTCGAGCCCCGCGTCCTGCTGGTCGGTGGCAACGGTGCCCCCGATCTGGCGCCGTCCACGACCGTGACCGCCCGCGTGGTCGGGCACGAGCTCGGCAAGAAGATCCGCATTGGCAAGTACCGCCGCCGCACCGGCTACAAGAAGCACACCGGGCACCGCAGCCGCCTGACACGGATCGAGATCGAGTCGATCGGCGCCAAGCGCGGGAAGGCGGCGACGAAGCCGAAGACCCAGGAGAAGGGCGTGGCCGCCCCAGCAAAGGCGGAGGCAGCGCTTCCGGACGGCTACGCCTCCATGACGATCGCGCAGCTCTCGGAGGCCGCGGGCGGTTGGAGCCGCGAGCAGGTCGAGGCGGCGCTCGAGCACGAGCGCTCGGGCAAGGCGCGAAAGGGGGCGCTCGCCGCGCTCGAGAGCGCACTGGAGGAGAAGAACTAGATGGCACACAAGAAGGGGCTCGGCTCGTCGCGGAACGGCCGCGACTCGAATCCGAAGATGCTCGGCGTGAAGCTCTTCGCCGGCCAGGACGTGTCGGCGGGGATGATCCTCGTCCGGCAGCGCGGTACGCGCTTCCGCCCCGGCCCCGGCGCCGGAATCGGCAAGGACGACACGATCTTCGCCATGCGCGATGGCAAGGTCGCCTTCCGGACGAGCGGCGAGCGCCGCTTCGTGTCGGTCGTCGACTAGCAGCGCCATGTTCCATGACCGGGCGCGGCTGACCGCTGTCGCCGGCCGCGGCGGTGACGGCTCGATCCACTTCCGGCGCGAGAAGTACGTGCCACGCGGTGGGCCGGACGGCGGCGACGGCGGCGACGGCGGTGACGTGGTGCTCGTCGCCGATCCGAGGCGGCGCGATCTCTCCGGCTTCCGGCCGAACCAGAAGCTCCGGGCGGGCCGCGGCGGTGCGGGCGGCGGGAAGCTCTCGAACGGCGCGCGCGGCGAGGACGCGGTACTCGCCGTCCCGGTCGGGACACAGATCTTCGAGGGCGACGAGCTCGTCGCCGACCTCGCGCACCCCGATGCGCGCATCGTCGTCGCGGAGGGCGGCGGAGGCGGCCGCGGCAACAAGCACTTCGCCGGGCCGCGCAGGCAGACGCCGCGCTTCGCGGAGGTCGGCCTGCCCGGCGAGGAACGGGAGATCGAGCTCCGCCTCAAGCTCCTGGCCGACGCCGCGCTTGTCGGCCTCCCGAACGCGGGCAAGTCGTCTCTCCTGACCCGGATCTCGAACGCGCGGCCGAAGGTCGCCGAGTATCCGTTCACGACGCTCTCGCCGGTCCTCGGGACGGTGGAGGCGCCGGACGGACGGCAGCTCGTCGTCGCCGACGTCCCCGGGCTGATCGAAGGCGCGAGCGAAGGCGTCGGGCTCGGGCATGAGTTCCTCGCCCACCTCGAGCGGGCCCGGGTGCTCGTGCACGTCATCGACTCCGCCGAGGCCGATGCCGACGAGCGCTGGCGGACGATCGACGCCGAGCTCGCCGCCTACGGAGCCGGGCTCGACGAGCGGCCGCAGGTCGTCGTCCTCAACAAGATCGACCTACGCCCGGATCCGCCCGCGTTCGGCGTCGAGGACGAGCGGATCCTCCGCGTCCTCCGCGTCTCGGCAGCGACCGGGGCGGGCCTCGACGAGCTGCGCAAGACGCTCTTCGAGCTCGTGCCGCTGGATCAAGACGTGGAGGAGGCCTCCGCGGACGAGATGGTCGACTTCCTCGTCTACCAGCCGCGGCCGGCGCGGCGGGCCTTCCGCGTCTACCGCACCGAGCGAGGCTTCCGCGTCATCGGCACGCCGCCGGCGGACGACGAGCTCGAGGCCATCCTCCGCGCCGCCGGCGCCAGGACGGGCGACGAGGTCGAGGTTGGGGAGGAGCTGCTCGAGTGGGAGTGACTGCGCTGTACGGAGGCGCGTTCGACCCGCCCCATCTCGGTCATGTGGCTCTTGCCGACGCGGCGAGGGAGCGCTTCGGCGTCGATCGGCTCGTCGTCCTGGTCAACGAGCGGCCCGCACATCGTTTGGTCAGCGCGTCCGCCGACGATCGTCTCGCGCTCGCCCGCGCAGCCTTCCCGCACGACGACATCCGCTTCGACCCGTACCCCCGTACCGTCGAGCTGCTTCGCGCCGAGCATTTCGACGATCCCGTCTTCGTCATGGGCGCCGACCAGTTCCGCGACTTTCTCGCCTGGAGCGAGCCCGACGAGTTGCTCGAGCGGACGCGGATCGCGGTCGCCACGCGGCCCGGCTTCCCCCGGGACGAGCTCGACGGCGTGCTCGAGAGGCTCGACCGGCCCGAGCGGGTCACCTTCTTCGAGATCGAGCCGAATCCGGCCGCCTCGACGGACGTCCGGGCCCGCGTCGCCGCGGGAGAGCCGTTCGACGGGCTGGTTCCGCCCGCGGTCGCGCGGCTGATCGGGGAACGCGGGCTTTACCGTCCGTGAGTCGCGGATACACTGGAAGCCAGCTATCTGAGGACACGAGCAGACACTGACTTCCCTCGAACAGGCCCGCCGCATTGCCGCTCTCGCCCGCGAGAAGCTGGCCGAGGACGTCGTGATCCTCGACATGCGGCCGGAGTGCTCGTTCACGGACTACTTCGTGATCGCGACCGGGCGCAACGTGCGCCAGACCGCGTCGATCTGGGACGAGGTGCACGCGCGGTTGAAGCAGGAGGAGCGGCTCCTCCCGCAGAGTGTCGACGGCACGCGCGAGGGCGCCTGGATCGTCGCGGACTACCTCGACGTCGTCCTCCACGTGTTCACGCCGGACGCACGCGGCTTCTATCGGCTCGAGGACCTGTGGAGCGACGTGCCGGCCGTCGACGTCGACGCGGCCGCGGTCTAGGCCGGCTTCAGCCCGCGGCGGGTGAGGAGGACGTTGCCGACCTGCGTCGGCAGTCCGTGTACGAGCTTGCCGCCGAGGTGGATGTCGAGGTTGGGCGGATCGCCGATGCGGATCCAGACGGGGCCGTTCTTCAGGTTCACCG
>VAXA01000095.1:3398-7150 GCA_005883365.1 Actinomycetota bacterium | reverse complement strand
TCCTGTCGCGGCACGCGGCACGGGAGGACTGGGCCGGCTTCCGGAGCACTGTCGCCACCGGGCTGCGGCTGATTTCGTTCCTGCTTCTGCCGGCGAGCGCGGCGGCTGCCGTCCTCGCGACGCCGATCGTGCGGCTCCTGTACCAGCACGAGCACTTCACGGCCGTGGATACGCCGATCGTCGCGAGCTGCCTTGCCGCGTTCGCGCTCGGGCTCACGTTCAACGGAACGATGCTGATGCTGAACCGCGGCTTCTTCTCGCTCCAGTCGCCGTGGATCCCGAGCTGGGTCGCCCTCGCGAACCTCGGCCTGAACGCGGCCCTCGACGCGGTGTTCTACCGCTTCGGGATCTGGGGGATCCCGCTCTCGACCTCGCTCGTGAACATCGCCGGGACGTTCGCGCTCCTCGTTCTCTTTCGGCGACGCATGGGCAGTTTCGAGCTCGCGGAGACGACCCGGAGCTTCGTCCTCGTCGCCGTCGCTTCGGCGGCTCTGGCCGCAGTGGCCTGGGGGGTCTGGCACCTGCTCGACTCGGAGCTCGGCCGCTCGCTCCCGGCGCAGATCGTCTCGCTCGGCCTCGGGCTCGGGCTCGGCTACGCAGCCTTCTTCGGGGCGTGCCGGCTGCTGGGCGTGCGCGAACTGGAGACGATGTTGCGGCTGCGTCGCGGCCACGCTTGACCTGGCCCGGCGGGCCCGGAGAGACTCGCGAGGACACCTACGAGGAGGAACCCATGTCCGTGATCATGACGCTCTGGTCCGAGGGCGACCCGGCTGGGATCGAGCGGTACGCCGCTGAGAACCCGCAGCAGATGCGCGAGATCGTCGACCACGCTGCGGAGCACGGGATCATCGCCCACCGCTTCTACGGGGCCGAGGGCCAGATCCTCGTGATCGACGAGTGGCCCGACGAGCAGAGCTTCCAGGAGTTCTTCGCGCACATGCAGCCACAGATCCAGCCGATCATGGAAGCCGCCGGGATCACGAGCGAGCCGCGCCCGGTCTTCTGGCGCAAGCTCGACACGGGCGACGACTACGGCTGGGGCGCCTAGTCGCCCCGCAACGCGTCGAGAGTCACCCGAAGACCGGAGCAAACGGCGCTGAATTGCGACGAAGCCGTGCGTCCGACGATACGGGTTCGCCGATAACCTCGATCGCGAGGGCGGAGGGAGACACGGACCCCACCCGGGTGGGGGGCGCCTGCGGCCGCGGCCACAACGGCCCCGTCCCGGACCGGCCGGGGTCGGAGCGGACGTGCGTCAGTACCATCGCCGCTCGTGGACCAGGCACGGATCCGCAACTTCTCGATCATCGCGCACATCGACCACGGCAAGTCGACCCTCGCCGACCGGATTCTCGAGCTGACCGAGGCCGTCTCCGCGCGCGAGATGCGCGAGCAGCTCCTCGACTCGATGGAGCTCGAGCGCGAACGCGGCATCACGATCAAGGCCCAGGCCGTCCGCGTCACGTGGAAGGGGCACGAGCTCAACCTCATCGACACCCCCGGCCACGTCGATTTCACCTACGAGGTCTCTCGCTCGCTGCAGGCCTGCGAAGGAGCGCTCCTCGTCGTCGACGCCGCTCAGGGCATCGAGGCGCAGACGCTCGCGAACGCGTACCTGGCGATCGAGAACGGGCTGGAGATCGTCCCCGTCGCCAACAAGATCGACCTCCCCGCCGCCGATCCGGACGGGACGGCCGTCGAGGTCGCCGATCTCCTCGGTGACGACCCCGCCCGCGTCCTGCGCATCTCGGCCAAGACGGGTGACGGCGTCGGCGACGTTCTCGACGCGATCGTCGAACGCATGCCTGCGCCGGCAGGCGACCCCGAGTCGGCGGCGCGCGCACTCGTCTTCGACTCCTCCTACGACCAGTACCGCGGCGTCGTCGCCTTCGTCCGGGTCGCCGACGGCACCCTCTCCACCCGGGAGGCGCTGCGCACGATGGCGACCGGCACCCGCTTCGACGCCGAGGAGCTCGGCTTCTTCTCCCCGGCCATGACGCCGGTCGAGCGCCTGTCCGTCGGGGAGGTCGGCTACGTCGTGACGGGGTTGAAGGACGTCTCGCGCTTGCGCGTCGGCGACACGCTCACCTCCGTGCGCCGGCCGGCCGACGAGGCTCTGCCTGGCTACAAGGACGTCAAGCCGATGGTCTTCGCCGGGCTCTTCCCGACCGACTCGGACGACTACCCCGAGTTGCGGGACGCGCTCGAGCGGCTCAAGCTCAACGACGCCGCGCTCATGTACGAGCCGGAGACGTCGAACGCGCTCGGCTTCGGCTTCCGCTGCGGCTTCCTCGGCCTCCTCCACATGGAGATCGTCCGCGAGCGCCTCGAGCGCGAGTTCGACCTCGACCTCCTGGTCACCGCGCCGAACGTCGCGTATCGCGTGAAGGAGAAGAACGGAGACTGGATCGAGGTGCACAACCCGTCCGAGTTCCCGCGGGAGGTCGAGGAGGTCGAGGAGCCGTACGTCGCCGCGTCGATCATCGTCCCGAAGGAGCACGTCGGAGCTGTGATGGAGCTGAACAACGAACGGCGCGGCACCTTCGGGCGGCTCGAGTACCTCTCCCCGGAGCGCGTCCACCTCACGCACGAGCTTCCCCTCGCTGAGATCGTCCTCGACTACTACGACCAGCTCAAGTCGCGTACGCGCGGCTACGCGTCGTTCGACTACGACCTCGCCGGCTTCAAGCCGGGCAATCTCGTCCGCGTCGACGTCCTCGTCGGCGGTGAGCCCGTCGACGCGTTGTCGCTCATCGTCCATCGCGACTTCGCCTACGACCGCGGACGGCTGCTCGTCGACAGGCTGCGGGAGGAGATTCCGCGCCAGATGTTCGACATCGCGATCCAGGCCGCGATCGGATCACGTGTGATCGCGCGGGAGACGGTGAAGGCGAAGCGGAAGGACGTGCTCGCCAAGTGCTACGGCGGCGACATCTCGCGCAAGCGCAAGCTGCTCGAGAAGCAGAAGGCAGGCAAGAGGCGGATGAAGCAGGTCGGCGCCGTCGAGGTGCCGCAGGAGGCGTTCCTCGCGGTCCTCAACGTCGGCCAGGGACAGCGCTCATGAGCAGACCCGCACGTCACCTCTACGTCCACCTCCCGTTCTGCGCCCACCGCTGCGGCTACTGCGACTTCGTCACGGTCGTCGGCCGGAGCGGGCAGCATGCCGCCTACGTGGACGCGCTCCTGCGGGAGCTCGAGCTCGAGCGCGGATTGCTGGCCGGCGAGCTCGAGACGGTCTTCCTCGGCGGAGGCACACCCACGTTCACCGCGCTCCCTGATCTCCTGCGCTTGCTCGAGGCGCTGCCGGCGGCGGAGGAGGTGACCGTCGAGGCGAATCCCGAGACGGTGACGCCCGGGCTCGCTCGCGCCTTGCGCGGGGCCGGTGTGACGCGCATCTCCCTCGGCGCCCAGACGTTCCGGCCGCGGCTACTCGACGTCCTCGAACGCGTTGCCCGTCAGGACGACGTCCGACGTGCCGTGCATCATCTTCGTGATGCCGGATTCGCCAACATCTCGCTCGACCTCATCTACGGGATCCCCGGCCAGAGCGCCTCCGATCTCGAGGCCGACCTGGACGACGCGCTCGCGCTCGCGCCGGAGCACCTCTCCTGTTACGAGCTCGAGGCGAAGCCGGGGACGCGCTTCACCCATGCCTGGGGAACGGAGCTGGCGCGCCAGGCCGACGCGATGGAGGACTACTTCGAGCGCGTCGTCGCACGGCTGACCGGTTCCGGCTACCGCTGGTACGAGAC
>VAXA01000095.1:0-3231 GCA_005883365.1 Actinomycetota bacterium | reverse complement strand
TGAGCGTCTCGATCCGGGTGTGCAGGCACGGGAGCGCGTCATGCTCGGCCTCCGGCTCGACGAGCCCTTGCCGCTCGCCGGGTTGCGGCCGGCACTCGACGCCGAGGGCCTCGCTCGAGCGGAGCAGCTCGGCCTTGCGGTCGACGGAGGGCAGACTCTCGCCCTCACGCGGCGGGGCCGCTTCCTCGGCGGCGGGGTCACGGCCGAGATCCTCGCCTGACCCGGCCCGGCCACTCCGCAGGGCACCGGCTAAAATCTCCTGCAAATGCACGAAACGCTGCAGCTGAGCGAACGGCAACAGGCCGTCCTCCGACGCGTCGTGGAGGAGTTCGTCGGCACGGGCGAGCCCGTCGGCTCGAAGACGCTCGTCGCGCGCTCCGACCTGCGCGTCTCGCCGTCCACGGTCCGGTCCGAGCTGGCAGAGCTCGAGAACCTCGGGCTGCTCACGCATCCGCACACGTCTGCGGGGCGCGTGCCGACCGAACGGGGTTACCGCTACTACGCCGACGAGCTGCTGGGACGGCTCGAACCGCATCCGGCCGCCTTCCCGCTCGATCTCACGTCCACGAGCACCGAGGTCGAGTCGGCCTTGCAGGCTACGACCGAGATGCTCTCGCAGGTGACGCGGCTGCTCGCCCTCGTCTCGGCGCCGCCGCTCGAGGCGACGCACGTGCGGCACGTCGAAGTGCTACTCCTGCAGCCACAACTGGTGATGGTCGTAGTCATCACCTCGGCGGGCGGCGTCTCCAAGCGGCTCTTCCACTTCGAGGAGCCCGTCGACGCGGGGCTCGCACAATGGGCGAACGACTACCTCAACGAGGCCGTCTCCGGGTTGCAGCTCGGAACGTCGCTGCTCGGGAGGCGCTTCGAGGACGCCGGGCTGAGCCAGGCTGAGCGGGCGTTCCTCACGGCGCTCCGGCCGGCGTTCACGGAGCTCGTCTCGGCCGAACAGCGCCTGTACGTAGGCGGCGCCGCCGACCTCCTGGGCGGCGTGCGCGCCGACGAGCTCGATGCGTACAGGAGCCTGTTCGAGCTCGTCGAGCGCCGGGCCGACCTGCTCGACGTGCTCGGTCAGCCGACCGCGTCGCAGCGTCCGTATGTCCGCGTGGGACACGAGCTCGTGCACCCAGCCCTGGCCGAGATCGCGCTCGTCGGCGCGTGCTACGGGCTCGTCCACCGGGCGCTCGGCGCCGTCAGCCTCGTCGGGCCCGTCCGGATGGACTACGAGAAGGCGCTCGGCGCCGTGCGCTCTGCCGCGCTCGAGCTCTCGCGCTTCGTCGAGTCGATCTACGACGAAGCCTGAGCCCCTACGGCGAGCTTCGGCGGCAGATGCCGCCGCTACATTCCGAGCGATGGCGATCACCGACCGCGACTACTACGAGCTGCTCGGAGTCGGGCGCGACGCGAGCGAAGCGGAGATCAAGCGCGCCTTCCGGCGGCTTGCGCGTGAGCTCCATCCAGACGTCTCGGAGGCGCCGGACGCCGACGAGCGGTTCCGCGAGGTGGTCGAGGCGTACGAGGTGCTGTCGCGGACGGAGACGCGCGATCTCTACGACCGCTACGGCCACGCAGGGCTGCGGAGCGGCGGCTTCGACCCAGGCCACGTCGACTTCGGCAGCCTGGCGGACCTCTTCTCGGCCTTTTTCGGTGACGACGTCCTGTTCGGCGCGCGTTCCCGGGGCGGAGGCGCACGCGGAGCCGACCTCGCCGCGACCGTCGAGATCGACCTCGTCGAGGCGGCGCACGGGGTCACGCGCGAAGTGCCGTTCGAGGCCGCCGTCACCTGCACGCGCTGCGGTGGGGACGGCGCGGAGCCGGACAGCGAGATCACAACCTGCCCGACCTGCAACGGGACCGGGCGGCTCCAGCAGGTGACGCGGAGCGTCTTCGGTGAGTTCGTCCGCACCCAGACCTGCCCGACGTGCGCCGGGTCGGGCCGAAGGATCGAGCGGCCGTGTGCCGAGTGCCGCGGCGCCGGTCGGGTCGTCGAGGAGCGCATGCTCGCGGTCGATATCCCGCCGGGAATCCACCACGGCCAACGGATCCGCCTCAGCGGCGAGGGGCACGCAGGGCTCGTCGGCGGCCGGGCCGGGGACGTCTACGTCGAGGTGCGGATCCGTCCCGACGAGCGATTCGTACGCGAGGGGGACGACATCTACACGACCGTCGACCTGACCTTCACGCAGGCGGCTCTAGGCGCCACCCTCCCGATCCCGACGCTCGATGGGGAGGAGGAGCTCGAGCTCCCGCCGGGGATTCAGCCCGGCGAGATCGTCGTCCTCCGCGGTCGCGGCATGCCCGTCCTGCAGAGCCACGGCCGGGGCGACCAGCGGATCCTCGTGAACGTCCGGGTGCCTCGCCGGCTCACCGACGAGCAGCGCCGCCTGCTGCGCGAGTTCGACGAGCACGCCGACGCGGGGACGTACGGCAAGGACGAGGGCGGACTCTTCGACAAGCTCAAGAGCGCCTTCCGCTGAGACGGTTCGTGATCGTCGGCGGTGAGCCGGAGCTCGCGCTCCTGCTCCACATCTTCCCGGAGGGCGTCGAGGAGCTCGACGGCGCATATGCCGTATACGCGGACGAGCCGCCGCTCGGCTTCGACGTCGTCGAGATCGACGACGTGTCCGACGGGTGGGAGGACACCTGGCGAGACTTCCACCACGGTCTGCGAGTGGGCCGCTGCTGGGTCGGCCCCCCGTGGGAGGAGCCGCCGGCCGACGCGGTGACCGTGATGATCGATCCGGGCCGCGCCTTCGGCACCGGTACGCACGCGACGACGCGGCTCTGCCTCGAGCTGTTGCAAGAGTTGGAGCCGACCAGCCTGCTGGACGTAGGTTGCGGCTCGGGCGTCCTCTCGGTCGCTGCGGCGAAGCTCGGCTTCGCGCCGGTGCGCGCGGTCGACGTCGACGAAGTGGCACTCGAGACGACCAGGGTCAACGCCGAGGCGAACGGCGTCACCGTCGACGTCGGCGCAGAGCTGCAGCCCGCGGCGCTCGCCGTGATGAACATCGCCCTCGACGTCGTCGAACGGATGCTCCCGGAGCTTCCCGTCGAACGGGCGATCACGTCCGGCTACCTGGAGCGGGAGGAGCCGCATGCCGACGGGTGGCGCAGCGTGCACCGCAGCGTGCGCGACGGCTGGGCCGCGGACCTGCTCGAATTCCGGCCGTGACGACGTTCTCCGTCCGGTTCCTGGGCTGCAAGGTCTCACACGTCGACGCGCACGCGGTG
>VAXA01000094.1 GCA_005883365.1 Actinomycetota bacterium | reverse complement strand
CTCGCCGGCGAGGAGAGGGCCGCGATAGCCGACTTGATCGGGGAGCGGGGTGTAAGCGAAGTTGGCATTGACAGCTCGGGCCGATGCATTGCGCTCATCGTTTCCGGTGCGTAGCTCAGTGAGGCCGTTGTCGAGTGCCCACATGATCTGTCGTGCTTTGAGCGCCTTCGCGATTCCACGCCCGCGCCAGGCGCGCCGGATTGCGAGCATCGCGTGGTCGGCGACTCCGGCAGCACGGCTCATCCAGGCGAGCTGCGCATACCCGACCACTTCGCGGTTCCGGAGAGCGATGAACGTGGCCTCGGGGATGTACTTCGGGCCGGCAAAGGCACGTGCAGCGAACTCCTCTAGAGAGCCGGCGCTCATCGGAACGGAGTAGTACGGAATGTCCGGCATCGCCTCGCTGGCGGTCTCCCACACCCCTTCGGCCAACTCCGGGCTGTCAGCGAGGGTCGTGATCGCGATGTCCTCCGGCAGGTCAACGGTCGGGCGTGGGCAACCGTCGAGCACCAAGCGCAGCCCGCGGTTTCGTTTCACGACGACAAAGCCGTGAAGCTCCGCGAAGGCGACCCCGCCCGCGTCATCCTCGTAGCCCCAAGTCATGAGCTGAGACTTGCCCAGCAAACGGGCGTGCGCCGAAACTTGCCTGTAGATGGCTGTCCCAACTCCTTGCCCTCTCGCCTGGGGAAGAACGCAATTGACTGCAAAAGCTGCCGTGTCCTCCTCCATTCCGGGGTTGAGTGAGCACGACCCGACACCGACTGGCTCACCGTCGAGAAGCGCGAGCCAGTCGTGAAACATCGGTGTCGTCGCACGGGCGTGCTCGATCGCCTCGGACTCGCTCACGATCCACCGCCAAACCATCGTCCTGATCTGAGCTGCAGCAGAGGTATCGGCCGTCCCCGCGACCAGCTCGATCATCGCGCGAACCTAGTGCGCACTCCTGCAAACGTCAAGGCGTCAGAGAAGAGGGCCGCGGCCTGGGCGAGCGTCTCTCGCCTGAAAGTGGAGCTACTTCGTCCCGTAGAGGCGGTCACCGGCGTCGCCCAGCCCTGGGACGATGAAGCCGTGCTCGTTGAGGCCCCGGTCAACGGCGGCGCACACGATGTGGACGTCCGGATGCTGCCGGTGCACTTCCTCGATCCCCGTCGGCGCCGCGACGATGCACACGAGCGTCACCGTCTGCGCGCCCGCCTCCTTTACGGCCGCAATCGCCGCGCAGCTCGAATGGCCGGTCGCGAGCATCGGGTCGAGCACGATCGCGTCCCGCTCGGCCAGGTCGTCGGGCAGCTTGAGGTAGTACTGGACGGGCTCGAGCGTCTCCTCGTCCCGGTACATCCCGACGAAGCCGACACGCGCGCTCGAGACCAGCGAGAGGACGCCATCGAGCATCCCCACCCCCGCCCGCAGCACAGGGCAGACGGCCACCTTCTTGCCGGAGATGCGTTGCACCGTCATCCGCTCGAGCGGCGTGTCGATCTCCGCGCCCTCGGTCGGCATGTCCTTCGTCGCCTCGTACGTGAGGAGAAGCGTGATCTCGTTCGCGAGCTTGCGGAAGTGGACGGTCGGCGTCTCCTTGTCGCGCAGGTAGCCGAGCTTGTGCTGGATCAGCGGATGGCTGACGACGGTGAGCCGCGATTCCGTCAAGCCACGTACGTCGTGTAGCCGCGGAAGCCCTCGTAGAGCGGGTGCTTCGCGCACAGCGCTGCGACCCGGTCGCGGAGCGCGTCGAGGTCAGGCGACTCGGTCAGTGCCGCGCAGATGATCCGCCCGACCTCGCGGAAATCGTCCTCGTCGAAGCCGCGCATCGTCATCGCCGGCGAGCCGAGCCGGATGCCGGACGTGACGAACGGCGACCGCTCGTCGAAGGGAATCGTGTTGCGGTTGACGGTCACGTCGATCTGGTGCAGCCGCTCCTCCGCCGCCTTGCCCGTCACGAGCGAGAACCCGCCCTCGAGCAGCGTCTCGGCAAGCGAGTCCGCGTTGCGACGGATCTGCGCTTGGTACTCGCGGAAGGCATCGGTCATCGCGATCCGGAAGCACGTTGCCTTGGCCGCGATCGTGTGCTCGAGCGGGCCGCCCTGCATCCCCGGCATCACTGCCGAGTCGACCGCCTTCGCGTGCTCCTCGCGGCAGAGGATGAAGCCGGCGCGTGGGCCGGCGAGCGTCTTGTGGGTCGTCGAGGTGACGAAATCGCAGTGCTCGACCGGGTTCGGGTGGAGGCTCGCCGCGACGAGCCCCGCGAAGTGGGCCATGTCGCAGAGGAGGAGCGCTCCCACCTCGTCCGCGATGGCGCGGAAGCGATCGGCCTCGACCGTACGCGGATAGGCGGAGCCGCCGCACACGATCACCTTCGGCCGCGCCTCCTTTGCCTTCGCGAGCACGTCCTCGTAGTCGACGGTCATCGTGTCGCGCGAGACCTCGTAGTGCGCGACCCTGTAGAGGCGGCCGGAGAAGTTCACCTTGTGCCCGTGCGTGAGGTGCCCGCCCTGGTTCAGCGCGAGCGCCATCAGCGTGTCGCCGGGCTCCATCACCGCGGCGTAGACCGCCATGTTCGTCTGGGCGCCCGCGTGCGGCTGGACGTTGGCGTGCTCGGCGCCGAACAGCTCCTTCGCGCGGTCGATCGCGAGCTGCTCGATCTCGTCGATCACCTCGCAGCCGCCGTAGTAGCGGCGACCGGGATAGCCCTCCGCGTACTTGTTCGTCGCCACGGAGCCAACGGCCTCGAAGACGGCGGGCCACGTGAAGTTCTCCGACGCGATCAGCTCGATCTGCCCGCGCTGCCGCTCGAGCTCGTCGCCGAGGAGCCGTGCGATCTCGGGGTCGACCTCGTCGAGCCCGGCGTGCTTCAGCTCCTGGAACGTCGCCTGCGTCGTCGCCACGGTTTTGGATGCTACTCGGGCAGGTGGCCGGCGCCCTCGCGGAGGATGCGGGGCTCTCCGCTCGTGAGGTCGATCACCGTGGACGGGACGCCCGGCAGCTCGCCCTCGTCGACGATCGCGCCGCAGGCGGCGCGGATCTCCTCCGGGATGTCCTCGACGCGCCGCGGGTCCGGCCCTCCCGAGAGGTTCGCGCTCGTCGCCGCCACGACGCCGGCCTCGCGCACGACCTCCGCCGCACCGGGCGGCAGCTCCGGGACGCGGACGCCGACGGCCCCGAAGACGAGCGTGTACGGCCCCGGCAGGTACCGCTCGAGGAGCGAACGGTCGAGGCTCGGGACGGCCGCGACGAGGGCATCGACCTCGGCAGCCAGCAGCGCAACGGGCTTCGAGCGGTCGCGGCCCTTGAGCTCATAGATTACGTCCTCGTGCCGGTAGCGCGCAGAGCCCGTAGACGGTGTCGGTCGGGAGAATCACCGCGCGGCCGGCGCGCAGCGCGGCGACCGCCTCCTCGATCAAAGGAGGAAGTCGGTGAGAGCCGCCCGGAACGCGGCGGGCTGCTCGACGTAGACGAAGTGTCCCGCGTCCCGGATCGTCACCAGCCGCGCGTCGGGCAGCTCGCGCAGCATCGTGTCCGCGCAGACGGGACCGGCGATGAGGTCGTCGTCGCCTACGACGACGAGCGTCGGCGCTGCGATCGTCCGCAGCTCGCCGCGGAGGTCGAAGGTGGGGAACTCGACGGTGTTGAAATGGTGGAGCGGCTCCGACTGCACGAAATCCGCGAACAGCTCGCGTCCGGTCTGCTCGTTGCCCTCCCAGCGGTGGAAGTACAGCGGAGCCTGTCGCTGCAGGTTCGCGACGAGCTCCTCGATCGAGGAGAACTCGCCGGCCTGCTCCTCCGCGATCGCCTTCTGCGCCTCCTCGAACCACGGCTTGTCGCGGCGCGTCTCGATCGCCCGCTGCATCGCCCCCTCCGCCTCGTCGCCCCAGCACGCCAGCGTGTCGACGAGCAGCAGCCGACTGACGCGGGACCAGAACGCCGCCGCATACGCGATCGCGACGATCCCGCCGTGCGAGAAGCCGAGCAGGTCGAGCTGCTCGACGCCGAGATGCTCGCGCAGCGCCTCTATGTCCGCGACGTACGCCGCGAGCCGATAATCGTCGGCCGCGTCCGACCCGGACGATCCGCGCGGGCTGAGGAGCACGAGCTCGAACGTGTCGTCGAGCCCGGCGAAGTCGCGGAACTCGGCGGCCGACCCGCCGGGACCGCCCGGATGGCAGACAAGCAAAGGCCCGCTGCCTCGACGCTCGTACGAGAGGGTGAGCCCGTCCGGTGTGGTGAACGTCTCGGTCACGGCAGCCTCCCCTCCACGACCCTATCGCGGCCCGTGAGGTCGGCGGTGATCGCGATGTCCGCATAGCCGAGCCGCCGGAGCACCGCGGCCACCTCCGGCGCCTGGCCGTCTCCGACCTCGAGCACGACGAACGCGGCGTCGGCCGCGCGCGCGAGCCGCTCGTGCTCGCCCCGGCCGACAAGGGCGACCTTGGGCTCCCAGCGCAGCTCCGGCTGGACGTCCTCGAGGCTCTCGACGTAGGGCGGGTTCGCGACGACGACGTCCCAGCCCTCGGCGGCGGCGACCGCGCCGTCGCCCTGCCGCAGCTCGATCTCGAGCCCCAGCCGCTGGGCGTTCTCGCGAGCGAGGGCGAGCGCGTCGGCCGAGACGTCGACGCCGATGACCTGAGCGTCGGGCCGCTCGTCCTTGAGCGCGAGCGCGATCGCGCCCGAGCCGACGCCGACGTCGAGGATCCGCGGCCGCTCGATTCCCTCCGCGACCGCAAGCGCACGCTCGACGAGCGTCTCGGTCTCGGGCCGCGGCACGAGCGCGCGAGCGTCCGTCATCAGCGTCAGCCGGCGGAAACCCCATTCGCCGAGCACGTACGCCAGGGGCTCGCGCGCTTCACGGCGCGAGAGGAGCCGCTCGAGCCCCTCCACCTCGTCGTCGAGGTGCGCAGCGAGCCCGGAGCGCGTCGTGCCGAGGAGGTGGGCGACGAGCCACTCAGCGTCGGCCCGCGGCGTCTCCACGCCGGCCGCGGCGAGTCTCCGCTCCGCCTCCGCCAGCGCCTCGCGAACAGTCACTCTCCGAGCGCGCGGCGGCGATCGTCGGTCGCGAGCGCCTCGGTGAACTCGTCGAGCTCGCCCCCGAGGATCCGGTCGAGCTGGTGCACGGTCAGCTTGATCCGGTGGTCGGTGAGCCGGTTCTCGGGGAAGTTGTACGTGCGGATCTTCTCCGCGCGCTCGCCCGAGCCGATTTGCGCGTTCCGGGCCGCGCCGAGCTCGGCCCGCTGCCGCTCGAGCTCGCGCTCGTAGAGCCGCGCGCGAAGGACACGCATCGCTTTCTCCCGGTTCTGCAGCTGCGACTTCTCGTCCTGCATCGAGACGACGACGCCCGTTGGCACGTGCGTGATGCGGACGGCCGAGTCGGTCGTGTTGACGGACTGGCCGCCGGGACCGGTCGAGCGGTAGACATCGATCTTGAGGTCGTTCGGGTCGATCTCGACCTCGACCTCTTCCGCCTCGGGCATCACGGCCACCGTCGCCGTGGAGGTGTGGATGCGGCCGGCGCTCTCGGTCTCGGGCACGCGCTGGACGCGATGCGTGCCGCCCTCCCACTTGAAGATCGAATAGGCGCCGTCGCCCTTGACCGCAAAGATCGCCTCCTTGTACCCGCCGCCGTCGCTCGGGCTCGCCAGGAGCTCCTCGACCTTGAAGCCGCGACGCTCGGCGTAGCGCGCCAGCATCCGGTAGACATCGCCGGCCCAGAGCGCGGCCTCGTCGCCGCCGACACCCTGGCGCACCTCGACGATCACGTCCTTGCGGTCCGCGGGATCCGTCGGGATGAGGGCGAGGCGCAGCTCCTCCTGCAGCCGGCCCGTCCGCTCCTCGAGCTCGGGGACGAGCTCGCGCAGGTCGGCATCGTCGCGCGCTGCCGCGAGGTCGTCCTGCGCCGCTTCCCACTCCCGCGCGAGCTTGTACGGCTGCTCGAGCTCCTTCAGGCTGCGGCCGACGTCCGCCGCCTCCCGGTGGTCGTTGTAGACGGCCGGATCGGACATGCGCGCTCGCAGCTCCTCGTACCGGCGCTCGAGATCCGCCACCAGGTTGTCGAAGTCGGTCGCCATGGCCGGGCCAGCGTAGCCTCGGCTCCGCTTGCCTAGCTCCGTTCCCGGACGTGGCCGAGCGTGTCCGGCAGCTGCTCCCCGACTCGTTCGGCGCGACCGGCTTCGTCTACGACGTCGAGACCGGACGGATCGAGCCGGTCTAGCCGGCCAGAGCGGCAGCGTCGTCGAGCGGGAGGTTCCGCCCTTCCTGCAGGGCAGCGGCCAGCGCCTTCGGCTCGAGCGAGTCGGAGAGAAGCGAGAGCGCACGCTCGTGCTGCGCCTGTTCGAGCCCACTCAGGCTGCCTCCGAGCGCCGTGCGCACTCCTTCCGCCGCTCCGAGCAGTCGCGCGGCGCGCTCGGGATCGCCGGCGGCGGAAGCGCATCCGGCGAGCTCGAGCGCCCAGCCGACGTTGTCGCGGTCGTGCGCCGGCGCCGCGATGGCGAGGCTCTCCGCCGCGTAGAGCCGCGCCTCGTCCAGGCGGCCGGTCTCGAGCGCGGCCGATGCGAGACCGCCGAGGGAACGCGCGATCACGTGGCCGTCCTTCACCCGGCGCGCGAGTTCGCAGGAGCGCTCGAAGTGCACGTGCGCCGAGCCCGGATTGCCCCGCACGAGCGCGAGATAGCCGAGGTTGAGGAGCGCGATCGCCGCCAGCGAAGGCCGTCCGATCTCGACGCCCCGAGCGGCGACCTCGGTGAAGAGCGCGAGCGCGCGCTCCTCCTGCCCGACGGCGAGCAGCGCCCGACCGAGCGCGCTTGCGACCTCGACCCGAGGCGCGTCGTCGCCGGCCGCGATCCCAAGCTCGCCGCAGCGCTCGCCGTGTGCGACTGCGGCCTCCCAGTCGCCCTGCATCACGGCGAGCAGCGAGGCCGTCGCGAGCGCCATCGGCTTGGCGGGATCGGCGTCGGCAAGGCCCGGGAGGACCTCCTCCACGAGGCGCCGGCCCTCCGCGACGTAGCCGCGCTTCGCCCAGAAGAACCGGAGAGCGGCGAGGAAGCGGGCGGCGAGATCCGGCTGCCCCGAGGCGTCGCGGATGTTCGCGACGTCCTCTTCGAGGCGCGCCAGCCACTCCACCTGCGCCGCCCCGTCGAGGTGCGGTTCCGCCTCCTCGACGAGTGCGAGGAACCACTCGGCGTGCCGGCGCCGCAGCTCGGCAGCCTCGCCTCCCTCGTCGAGACGCTCGAGCCCGTAGTCGCGGATCGTCTCCAGCATCCAGAAGCGCTCTCCCGAGTGACGGACGAGGCTCTTCTGGACGAGCGCCTCGAGCACATCAAGCTCGGCGCCGGCCACAGCCTCCGCGGCGTCGAGCGTGCAGCCGCCCGCGAAGACTGCGAGCCGCGCGAAGAGACGCTGCTCGTCGTCGTCGAGCAGCTCGTGGCTCCACTGGATCGTGGCCCGCAGCGTCTGTTGGCGCGCATGGACGTCGCGGGCGCCGCGGAAGAGGTCGAGCCGTCGCCCAAGCCGATCGAGGATCTGTGCCGGCGAGAGCACGTCGGTGCGCGCGGCCGCGAGCTCGACGGCCAGCGGGAGGTTGTCGAGCGCGCCGCAAAGCGCGATCACGGCCTCGTCCGCCGGGAGGCCGGAGCGGTCGGCGAAGAGGCGCGAGGCGTCGTCCGGCGGCAGCGGCTCTACGGCGTACTCGATCTCGTCCCGCAGCCGCAGGAGCTCGCGGCTCGTGACCAGGACGTGCAGATTCGGGCAGCTGGAGACGAGGTCCACGATTGCCGGGCCCGCTTCGACGACCTGCTCGAAGTTGTCGAGGACGAGCAGCAGCTCACGCTCGCCAATGTGGCGCGTGAGCCCCTCCCGAGCCCCGAGGATACGGCTGATCTCCTCCGGCACAAGCTCCGGGTCGTCGAGCGCCGCCAGCTCGACCCAGAAGACGCCCGCGCGGAACTCCGGCACGAGCTCCGCCGCGACCTCGATGGCCAGCCGCGTCTTCCCCGAGCCGCCGGGCCCCGTGAGCGTGAGCAGGCGAGCGCCGCCGCGGATGAGCTCGGCGACGGCTGCCGCATCGCGTGCACGGCCGACGAACGAGCTTGCCGGTCGCGGCAGGTTCGTGTTGGAAACGGTCTTCAGCGGCGGGAAGCGCCCGACGCCGAGCTGGAAGAGCTGGACGGGATCGTCGAAGTCCTTCAGCCGGTGCTCGCCGAGGTCGAGGAGCTCACGGCCGCTACCGAGCTCGTGCCGAGTGGCCTCCGAGAGCACGATCTGGCCACCGTGCCCTGCAGCCCCGATCCGCGCCGCCAGATGGACGTCGGCCCCGACGTAGCCCTCCCCCGTCAGGTGCGGCGTGCCGGTGTGGAGGCCGACCCGGACGCGCACGGGGCCCGGCTCGAGGAGCTCGCATCCTTCCCCGGCGGCCGTGAGCGCGTCGTCGGCCGACGGGAAGACGAAGAAGAAGGCGTCGCCCTGGGTGTCGACCTCGGTGCCGCCATGCCGCGCGAACGCCTCCCGCAAGATGCGCCGGTGCTCGCCGAGCGTGTCGGCATAGCGGTCGCCGAGCTCGTGCAGGAGCCGCGTCGAGCCTTCGACGTCGGTGAAGAGGAGGGTCAGCCGGCCGCTCGGGAGCTCGCGCAGCGTCGGGCCGCCTCGCCTCGCCTAGGCCATGACCTCGACGCGCTGCGCGCCGGGCGTGCCGCGAGCCTCGAGGTCGAGCACCTCGCGCAGGGCGCGGATGGAGACCTCGAGCTGATCGAGGGTCGGCTCGCGCGTCGTGAGCCGCTGCAGCCAGAGCCCCGGCGCGAGCAACGTCATCAGAACCGCGTTGTCCTGGTGCTTGCCCGCAAATCGGATCAGCTCGTACGCCAGGCCCGCGATCAGCGGCAGCAAGAGGATCCGCGTCGCGATCAGCCAGTACCAGGCGGGCCGGCCGAAGAACGCGAAGACGAACACCGCGAGCACCATCACCCAGAGCAGAAATGCCGTCCCGCAGCGCGGATGGATGAGCGAGTAGCGCTGTACGACCTCCGGCTCGAGCGGCTCGCTGGCCTCGTAGGCGTTGATCGCCTTGTGCTCCGCCGCGTGGTACTGGAACACGCGGCGCAGGTCAGGGAGCAGCGAGATGAGCGAGAGGTAGGCGACGAACATCGTGACGCGGATCAACCCCTCGACGATCACGAACCAGCCGCCGCTGCTGATCGGGAGCAGGTCGGTGATCAGCGCGGGCCCGACCTTGAACACCATCACCGCGAAGCCGATCGCGACCGCGAAGGCGAAGATGAGGGCGCCGCGCGAGAGCTCCGTCTCGACCTCGCCGTCCTCGCCTTCCTGCCGCGCCGCGTAGTTCGCCGAGATGGCGAGGGCACGGAAGCCGATGGCGAGCGACTCGCCGAGCGCCATCACGCCGCGTACGACCGGCAGGCGGAAGAAGCGATGGCGAGCCATGGCGGAGTCGATCGGCCGCGAGACCTGCGCGATCTCGCCGGACGGGGTGCGAACCGCGACGGCCCAGTTCCCGGGGCCGCGCATCATCACGCCCTCGAGGACCGCCTGTCCGCCGACGTTTGCCATGGTTCCTGGGGTCTAGCCGCGGCGTGCGCGGTCGGCGCGCTCCAGGCGACGCTGGAAGCGCTCGACGCGGCCGCCCGTGTCCATGAGCTTCTGCTTGCCCGTGTAGAACGGGTGGCACTGCGAGCAGATCTCGACGTGGAGCTCGGGCTTCGTCGAGCGGGTCTGGAACGTGTTTCCGCACGAACACGTCACCGTGGTGATGACGTACTCGGGATGGATGCCGGCCTTCATTGCCTTTCCAAGATAGCAGCGGCCTGTTGCGGATCCACGTTGCCCCCCGAGACGATCACGGCCATGCCGCGCGCCGCCTCGACCTTGCCCGCGAGCACGGCTCCCGCGGCCGCCGCTCCCGCCGGCTCGCACGCGAGCTTGGCGCGGGCATAGAGGAAGCGCATCCCATCCGCGATCTCGTCCTCGGTCACGAGCACCGCCTCGACCCGCCCGCGGCAGAGCTCGAGCGGCAACTCGCCGGCGAAAGGAGGCGCGAGCCCGTCGGCGATCGTGTCGGTCTCGACGCGCACGCTGCGGCCCGCCGCCAGCCCGGCGCTGAACGCCTGCGCGCGCTCCGGCTCGACGGCGATCACGCGCGCGCGGCCGTCGAGAGCGGTGACGATGCCGGCGAGGAGGCCGCCGCCGCCGACGCCGACGACGACGGTCTCGAGATCCGTCAGGTCCTCCAGGAGCTCGAGTGCCAGCGTCCCGTGGCCGGCGACGACGAGCGGATCCGAGTGCGGGTGGACGAATACGCGCCCCTCCTCGTCCGCCACCGCGAGCGCGCGTTCATAGGCGGCGGCTGCGTCGGGCGGCGAGAGGTCGACGGTCGCGCCGTAGCCCCGCGTCGCCTCGGCCTTGAGCGGGCTCACGCCCACCCACATCTGCACGAGGCAGTCGACGCCCTCCTCCCCGGCCGCCCACGCGACGGCCTGCGCGTGGTTCCCGGCCGACCACGTGACGACGCCCCGCTCCCGCTCCTCCGGCGTGAGCGCCGCGATGCGGTTCAGCGCGCCGCGCGCCTTGAACGAGCCCGTCTTCTGGAACAGCTCCGCCTTGAGCGAGACGCCGAGGGACGCCGAGGTGAACGTCGGCGTGCGGTGGATCCGTCCGGCGAGGACGGAGCGGGCGTGCTCGACGTCCTCGCGGGAGACGCTCATAGGGCAACCAGCCCTATGAGCGTGGAGAGGGTGTGGGGGAACCGGGAGGTTCCCCCACAGGTCACGAAGAAGGCGGCTCGTGGGGGAAACATGGTTTCCCCCACGAGCCGAAGGCGAGCGACGCTCACGCGGGCAGCGTCTCGCGTGCGGCGACCGGGACGCTCAGGCGCACGGTGAAGACGGTGAGCCGGCCGGGACTGCTCTGGACGTCGACGCTGCCGCCCATCGCCAGCGTGAGCTCCTTCACGATTGCGAGGCCCAGGCCGGTCCCGACCTGCCGCTCGAGCCCATAGCGCTCGTGCAGGTAGAAGCGCTCGAACGCGCGCGCGGTGTCGCTCTCGGCGAGCCCCGGACCGGTGTCTTCGACGCGGAGGACGCCCAGCGCCGCGATGACACGCACCTCGCCGCCTGGCGGCGTCAGACGCAGCGCGTTCTCGACGAGGTTGGAGACGACCTGGAGGACGCGGTCGGCGTCCCCGATCGCCGGTGCCGCGGCTCCGGCGACCGCGGTCAGCGCCACACCGAAGCTGTCCGCCTGCTGCTGATAGCGGCGAACGGCGTCCTCGGCCACCTCGGCGAGGTCGATCTCCGTGTTGCGCACGCTGAAGTCGGTGCGGTGCATCCGCGCGAGGTCGAGCAGGTCGCGGACGAGCCGCTCGAGCCGCCGCGCCTCCGAGGCGACGGTCGCAGCCGCCTCCCGCGCGTCGACGGCGCCGTCCTCGACCGCCTCGGCGTAGCCGCGGATCGCGGTGAGCGGGGTCTTCAGCTCGTGGCTGACCGAGAGGAGGAAGCTCCGCTCGGCCTCCTGCGCCTGGCGGAGCTGCGCGGCGAGGTCGTTGAAGGCGACGGCGAGGGTCGCGATCTCGGCGGCGCCCTCGACGGGCACGGGCTCCGGGTGCGTGCCCCGCGTGAGGCTTCGCGCTGCGGCCGCGATCCGGTCGACCGGCCGCGAGATGCGGCGGGCGACGAGGAACGCAGCGATCGCCGCGAGCAGCCCTCCGGCCGCGGCCGCGATGAGGAGCCCCCAGACGTACGGCGACAGGAGCGATCCGGCGGTGCTCCGCGGCCGCAGCAGGATGAGCGTGCCGGGATTCACCAGCCGCGCCGCGAAGTAGTACGGGGCTCCGCCGAAGGTCATCGTCCCCTGCACGCGGTGGTTGTGCGCGAGACGCTCCTGCGCCTGCGCGGGCAGGTCACTCCGTTGGAAGAGGAGAAGCTCGTGCTGGCGGTTGAGAATCGCCTGGATCCGGGTGGGCAGGCTTCTCAAGGACGAGACGGAGTTCCGCTGCGCAGCCGCGATCAGGTCAGCCTGGTGTGCGACGTCCTGCAGCGTCGCCCGGTCGACGGCCCGCCGGGTCAGCACGATTCCGAGGCCGATCGTGAGCGCGACGCAGATGAGGACGACGAGCCCGATCGCCCGGAACAGCCGCGAACGAAGCCCGCTGCCGCGCATCGCCATTACAGGCTAGACGGGGACAAGCTTGTAGCCGGCGCCGCGCACCGTCCGGATCCCCTCCGGGTCTCCGAGCTTGCGGCGCAGCTGCGCCACGTGCACGTCCACGGTGCGGGTGCCGCCGGGATACGTCATGCCCCAGACGAGGTCGAGCAGGCGCTCGCGCGAGAGGACGATGCCGGGATGCTCCAGGAAGCAGGCGAGGAGGTCGAACTCCTTGCTCGTCAGCTCGACCACCGTGCCCGCGACCGTCACCTCGTGGGAGTCCCGCCGCAGGACGACCTCGCGCGCGGCGAGGATCTCGTCCTCCGTACGGCGCTCGGAACGGCGGAGGATCGCATTGATCCGCGCAGACAGCTCACGCGGCGAGAACGGCTTCGAGACGTAGTCGTCTGCCCCGAGCTCGAGCCCGGCGACACGATCCGGCTCCTCGTCGCGGGCGGTCAGCATCACGATCGGCACCTTCGAGCCGGCCCGGATCTTGCGACAAACCTCGAAGCCGTCGATGCCCGGAAGGCCGAGGTCGAGCACGACGACGCGTACCGGCTGGCCCCGCAGCTCGGTGAGCGCCTCCTCACCGGTCCGGCGCCAGACGACGCGCCAGCCGTCCTGCTGCTCGAGGTACTGCTTGACGAGGCGCCCGATCGAGTCGTCGTCCTCCACGAGCAGGAGGGCGCCCCCGGTGGCCTTGGCGGTCACGACCTCAGGATAGGCGTGGCGTCGGCGCGACGGATCATCGGCCCTATTTGACGGGCGGCGGCGGGATTCGTTCGACGTCGACGGACTGGGCCGTGCCGCCCGTCGGCCACAGGACGAGCACGTGCCATCGCGGCGCGAGCGCGCTCAGCGGCAGGCGATGTCCGATCCGGATGACCGTCGTCGTTGCCGAGAGCGCAATCTGCTGGACCTTGCCGTCCGCCTCGTGCAGGGTGAGCTGCGTGCTGCTCACCTGGGTGATGACGCCGCGATCGAGGCGCCAGTCAGCGCCGCCCCTCTTGATCACCTCAGCGCGAATCAAGCCCCGGCCGAAGAGCTGTTGGATGATGCCCTGGCGAAGGGCGAGACCGGGGCCCGCGAGCCAGAGCACGAGATTGAGCGTCACGAGAACGGCCGCGAGGAGGAGGAAACGCCTGCTGAACATGGACATATTGTCGTGTCTTCCCCGCTGTTTCGAAGTAAATCCGCGGTAAATCAGGTCACGGTGTACTCGGGGCCGGACCCACCCTCGGGCGGCGTGAGGCGTCCGCCCTTCGCGGTGATCGCGCCGCATTGGACGCAGTTCGACGGCGCTACGTCGACCAGCACGGTGCCGTCGCCCTCCTCCGCCCCGACCTCGTAGACCTGCGCCGGGCACATGTGCGCCCAGAGCTGCGCGACCTCCCGCGGCACCCGCCGCTCGATCCTGATGTGGTTCGGCTGGTCGTCGCGCGTCTTGTTGCCCGAGGCGAAGACCGAGGAGAGCTTGTCGAAGGTGAGCTGCCCATCGGGCGCCGGATAGCCGGCGTCGCGATCGGTGGCGAGGAGCGGCTGGTCGGCGTCCGGCTCCGCCGGCATCTTGCCGAGCTCGACGCGCCCCTTCGAGACCGTCATCGCGCTGGCGAGCGCCCCGCCGACGAAGAAGCCGTGCCCGAAGACCTGGCGCATGTTCCGCACCTCGTACAGGTCGCGCCAGATGAAGCTGTCGCGCACCGCGTCGTCGTACGACGAGAGCGCGCTCGCGGGCGTCTCGCCGCGCTGCAGCGCGCGGAACGCCGCCTCGGCCGCCAGCCGTCCCGACTCGATCGCGTAGTGGACTCCCTTGAGGCGGGGAATGTTGACCATGCCGGCTCCGTCGCCGCAAAGGAGCAGGCCGGGAGCGTGCAGCTGTCGGGGCAGCGAGTGGAAACCGCCGCTCGGGATCGTCTTCGCGCCCCACTCCACACGCTCGCCGCCGGCGAGGATCCGCCGGATCTTCGGGTGCGTCTTCAGCTCCTGCAACAGGTCGTGCACCGAAAGCGACGCGTCGCGGTAGTCGAGCCCGACGACGAGGCCGATCGTGACCATCTCCTTGCCCAGCGGGTAGATGAACGAGCCGCCGAACTCGCGATACCGCTTGCCGGTGCGCAGCGGCCAGCCCATCGTGTGGATGACGCGGTCGAGCGGTTTCGCGACCTTCCAGACCTCCTTCACGCCGAGCTCCCAGACCTGCGGGTCCTCGCCTCGGAGGGTGAACCGGTCGAGCGCGACGCCTGTGAGATGTCCTTGGGTTCCCTCCGCGAGCACCGTGACCTTCGCGACGAGGTCGGAGCCGGCCTCGAAGTTGGCGAGCTCGCCGCCCTCGCGGCCGCGGCCCTTGTCCCCGCTGCGGACGCCGACGACCCGGCCGTGCGAGACGAGGAGCTTCTGCGCCGCGGTCTCGGGCAGGATCATCGCCCCTGCCTCCTCCGCGCGCTCGGCGAGGAAGCGGCCGAGCTGCGAGAGCGAGAAGATCCAGTTGCCGTGGTTGCGCATTGGCGGAGGAGGCGGGATAGGGAGCGCGGCGCGACGGGTGAGCACGTAGACGGATTCACCGGGGACAGGCCCGAACGACGGGAGCTCCTCCATCCGCAGGCGATCGCCGAAGAGCCGGCGGAGCGCCCTGGGGTCCACCACCGCGCCGGAAAGAAGGTGCGAGCCGGGCTGCTTGCCCTTCTCGAGCACCGCGACCGGCACGTCGCCGAGCCGCTCCCCCACGTCCGGGTGCTTCTCGAGCAGCTGACCGAGCCGGATCGCGCACGCGAGACCGGCAGGGCCCGCGCCGACGATCAGCACGCCGACCTCGATCCGCTCGTCCGCCGGGTCGGTCGGCTCGGCGACGTAGTCGCGCGTGGAGAACGGCGGCGGGAAGTTCGACGGACGGCTCATTGGTGATCTGCCCGGTGACGCTGGTGGATGCGTCGGTCGCCAGCACCAAGCGATGCAAGGACGCAGGGAGCCCCGATAGTGGTAACTATCGGGGCGACTGAGGACGCCGCAGCGCGCAGTGTGATGGCGGTCGAGGCGCCGCCAAGTGTCGCGGGGTGGGTCACTTTCGGCGCTGGCGGACGAGCTCGGTCAGCTTCGGCACGATCTCGTGCAGGTCGCCGACGACGCCGAGGTCGCTGAACTCGAAGATCGGCGCGTTCGCGTCTTTGTTGATCGCGACGATCGTGCCGGAGCTCTGCATGCCGACCTTGTGCTGGATGGCGCCGGAGATGCCGAGCGCGACGTAGAGCTTCGGCGACACGGTCTTGCCGGTCTGGCCGATCTGGGCCGAGTACGGGTACCAGCCGGCGTCGACGACAGCGCGGGTTGCGCCGACCGCTCCACCGAGCGCCTTCGCGAGCTCCTCCGCGAGCGTGAAGTTGTCGGGCGAGCCGAGGCCTCGGCCGCCGGCGACGATCACGTCGGCGTCCTCGATCGAGGGGCCGCTCGACTCCTCCGCGTCCTGACCGACGAGCTTCACCGCCGCCGAATACTCCTTGTACGACGCTGATATATCCGTGATCTCCGGTTCCCCGCCGCCGGCCGGGGTCGCGTCGAACGAGCCGGCGCGGAACAGCGCGAGCCGCGGGGTGCCGCTCCAGCCCACGTCCGCGTAGACCGAGTCCTGCAGCGCAGAACGCTTACCGACGAGCTCGCCGTCTCGCAGCTCGACGTCGACGAGGTCCCAGTTGAGCCCGGCGTCGAGGCGCGCCGCGAGGCCGGCGGCGACATCGGCCGCGAGAACGGAGTTGGCGAAGAGGACGGTGTCGTAGCCCCCCTCGTCGATCACCTGCGCGAGCACGTCGACACGCGGCTGCGGGAGCGGCTGCGCGACCTCGCCGTCCTCGCAGACCCAGACTTTCGAGGCGCCGTACGTCCCCGCCTCGGCGGCGAGCGCCCGCGCCCCCTCGCCCGCGATGACGGCCGCGACGTCGCCGACTCCGAGCGAAGCCGCCCTCGCGAGCACGCCGAGCGAGCCCTTCTGCAGCTCGTTCCCGTGGTGCTCGAGGAAGACGAGCGTGCTCAAACGAGCCTCTTCTCCGCGAGGAAGTCGACGATGGCTTGCGCAGCGTTCCCGTCGTCCTCGATCTTGCGCGCGTCGGCGCGTGCCGGTGGGTCGCCGAGCGCGAGCACCGTGGTGCGGGAGCCCGCCTCGCCGGCCGCTCCGGCGTCGACACCGAGGTCGGCCAGAGAGAGGACGTCCTGCGGCTTCTTCTTCGCGCCCATGATCCCCTTGAGGGACGGGTAGCGCGGCTCGTTGATCGCATCGCTCACCGCGACGACCGCGGGCAGCGGCGCCTCGATCGTGTCGTACCCGAACTCCGTCTGCCGCTTGACGCGGACGGAGCCGCCGTCCACCGAGAGCTCCATCGCCTGCGAGATCACCGGCCGGGCGAGCCGCTCGGCCACAGCCGCCCACAAGACGGCACCGTCGGCGTCGGCGGCCTGCTGGCCGAAGAGGACGAGGTCTGCCTCCTGCCGCTCGAGCGCGGCGGCGAGCAGGCGGCTCGTCGCGACGAGGTCGGAGCCGGCGGCCGCGTCGTCGGAAACGAGCACGGCACGGTCGGCGCCCATCGCAAGCGCTTTGCGCAGCGAGTCGAGCGCCTTCTGCGGCCCGAGAGAGACGGCGACGACCTCGGTGTCGGAGTCGCCCTTGAGGCGCAGCGCCTCCTCTACGGCGTTCGCGTCGAAATGGTTTAGCGCGCCCTCGCCGGAGCGGTCGAGGCGCTTGGTCGAGGGATCGATGCGGGTCGGCCCCTCGGGCACGTGCTTGACGCAGACGGCGATCCTCATCCCGGCGGGACTCTAGTGCGGTCGCGCCGGGCCTTGGCTCACATGCGCCGCTCGAGCGCGAGCACATCCGCCACGAAGACACGGCTCACCTTGTAGAGGCCGTGCCGCCGTACCGCGCGCTCGCCCTGGTACCACCCCGCGAGCGCGAGCCGCTTG
>VAXA01000093.1 GCA_005883365.1 Actinomycetota bacterium | reverse complement strand
AGCTGCACGAGCAGGCGCGCGAGCGCGGCGTCCGCCGCGTCTGGCTGGAGGTGATCGTCGAGAACACCGGCGCCTTCGCCCTCTACGAGAAGCTCTGCTACCGCACGGTTCGCGACGTCGAGGTCTGGGCGCTGCCGCTCTCGGTCTCGGAGCGGAGCCAGGCGGAGGACGCATCGGCCGAGGACGCGCATGCGCGCATTCGGGAGCTGCGTCCGGGGCGCGAGCCGTGGCAGCGTGCCGACGAGACGCTCACGCACTACGCCGACGCACTTGGCCTGGTTACCGGCGCCGGTGCGGCGGTCTACCGGCGGTCCGGCGGGAACGTCCAGCTCATTCAGCTCGCCGGCGAGGTGGAGCCCCTGCTCCGCGCGCTCCGGGTCCTCGGCCCGGTCAGCGTCCTCAACCTCCCCGAGGACGACCCGTCGGCACCGGCTCTTCGTTCACTCGGCGCGACGGTCGTCGTCCGCCAGCACGAGATGCTGCTCGAGCTCGAGCACTAGACTCGACCGACGTGCGGATCGCGCTCGTTACGCCGTTCGCCTGGTCGCAGCCGCACGACGTGAACGAGCACGTGGACGTGCTCGCGCGCGAGCTGCGGCGCCGCGGCCACGCCGTCACCGTCCTCGCGCCCTCGAACCGCGCCCGCGATCTCGCTGCGGGCCGGCGAGCGCTCCTCGGCGCCTTCGACGAACCGGAGCTGATCGCGCTCGGCCCGGCGGTGCCGATCTCCCGTCGCAGCCGCATGGGCGTCCCGGTCGGCGTCCGCGCGAGCCTCTCGCTCGCCCTCGCGCGAGGTCGCTTCGACGTCGTCCACGGATTCGAGCCGGGATTGCCCAGCCTCTCGTACCTCGCACTCCGGGATGCCGCGGCGCTCACGGCTGCCACGTTCTTCTCGACCGAGCGGCTGGGCTATCCCCCGGGCCGCGCGCAGCGCGAGCGCCTGCTCGCCCGCGTCGACGCTCTCCTCGCCACGAGCGAGGATGTCGCGGAAGCGGCTGCCGTCCGCTTCCCCGGCCGTTACGAGCTCGTGCCGCATGGGATCGACCCGGAGCTGTTCGCGCCGGCCGAAAAGCGCAACCTCGTGGTCTTCGAGTGGCGGCAGACGGAGCGGCCGCTCCTGCGTGCACTCGTGCACGAGCTCGCGCAGCAGCCCGACTGGGAACTCGTCCTCCTGCGGACGCGGACACCGGCCTCCCGGCCGGGCGTCTCGCCGAGACTGCGCGGGAGGATGCGCGTGCGCACCGGTCGCACCGGCGCCGCCCGCGCCGAGCTGCTCCGCCCCGCCGCGATCTTCGTCCCCGCCGGCGAAGGGCTGCCGCGCGTCGTCGCGGAGGCGCAGACGGCGGGCGCCGCGATCGTCGCCCCACCCGGTCGCGCGACCCAGCCCCAGCTCGCCGCGGCCGAGACGGCGCGGATGATCGAGGACGAAGCCTTCCGCGCCCGGCGCGCGGCAGAGTGTCTCGCGGCAGCGCAGTCACAGACCGCCGAGGTGCTCGCCGACCGCGTCGAGGAGGTTTACGAGCGGCTCGCCTCACGCCGGCGGAGCCACACCACCCGTTCGCCGTTCGAGGAACGCGACTGGATCGTGGCCGACCTCCACCTGCACACGAGCTGGTCGCACGACTGCTCGATCGACGTCGACGAGCTCCTCGACCATGCCGAGGCGCAGGGGCTCGGCGCGATCGCGGTCACCGACCACAACGTCTTCGGCGGGGCGCTGGAGGCGGTCGAGCGCGCGCGTAGCCGCCGCCTCGTCGTGATCCCGGGGGAAGAGGTGAAGACGGCCGACGAAGGAGAGGTGATCGGACTCTTCCTGCGCGAGGAGATCGCGCGCGGCATGTCCTTCGGCGACACAGTCGCAGCGATCCGCGCGCAGGGCGGCCTCGTGTACCTACCGCACCCGTTCGACCGCCTGCACGCGATCCCGACACCGGCGACACTGCACCGGCACCTCGCGGAGATCGACGTGCTCGAGGTCTACAACGCCCGGCTCCTCTTCGAGGCATACAACGAAGAGGCACTCCGCTTCGCCGGCAAGTACAACCTCACACCGGGAGCGGGATCCGACGCCCACGTCCTCGCCGGCGTCGGAACCGGCGCTGTCCGGATGCGCCGCTTCAGCGGTCCGGAGGAGTTCCTCGTCTCGCTTCACGACGCCGAGGTGCTGCGCCGCCCGAAGTCACTCGTCTACCTGCAGGGCCTGAAGTGGGTGGCCCAGGCCAAGGAACGGGTCCGCTGATCCCGAACGTTCCTTGCGGGGCATCCTGTGACTGTGGCGAACGACGAGATCTACCAGAAGTACCTGCAAAAGGCCATCACCGAGAGCAACGCTCTCGGTGACGAGCTCGCGCAGGCGTCCGGCGGCACGCGCGTCCCCGTGCTCGGCTCCGGCCATCCGCTCGCCGACGTCTTCCTCCTCAAGTACTCGCCGAAGGCTGCGGAGCTGCAGGAGGGAGTCGCCTTCTACGGCCGCGCCGGCAATGCGCTCCTCAAGTCGCTGCAGCGCCTGCACGTCGACCCGATGGCGATCTACGGGACGAACTGCCTGAAGTTCGCAGACGGTGACGAGGAGGAATCGCGGGCGTTCCTCCTCCGCGAGCTACACATCGTCCAACCGAAGCTCGTCGTCGCGATGGGCGAGCCCGCCGTCGCCTTCCTCAACGCTGCGCGCTTCCCGCTCGCGCGCGAGCTGAAGGCCGTCGAAGGCGAGCTCCAGGAGTACACGCCGACGATCCAGGGGCTCGTCACGCCCGATATCGACGAGTCGCTCGACGAGCAGCCGGCGAAGACGGCGTTCTGGAACGCCTTCAAGGTGCTCGGCGAGTGGTGGAGCCAGACGCCCCCGTACTGACGGTTGCCGGGAGTCGGCCGCTGCGGGTCGCGGCGTTCGTCGTCCTCGCCGCCGGAGTCGTGACGTGGGAGGCTGTCGCGCCTCACCTGGGAGCCGTCTCGCTCTGGCCGACGGTCGCGATCATTGCGGCGGGCGTGCTGCCCGCGACCCTCGGACTGGTCTTGCTGGCGCTCCCGCTCTGGTCGCGCCGCCGGGTCGTCGGCGCCGGGCTCATTGTGTTCACGATCGTCGCCGTGGGCACGTGGGAGGCGGGCTGGCACCTCGCGGCGAACTTCGCGAAGCTCGCCGCCTACGCCTCCGGCGGCTGGGTCTTCCTCTGGTTCTTCGAAGAGCTCAGCTGGGTGCTGATCATTGCCGCAATCATCCCGTTCGCCGATGCGATCTCGGTCGCAGCCGGCCCGACGAAAGCCATCGTCAGCCACCACGTCGAGGTGTATTCGGCCGTCGCAGTGGCCTTCGTCGCGCCCGGCGGCAGCGCCGCGGGTCTCGGTCCGCCCGACATCCTCTTCTTCGCGCTCTTTCTCGCGGCAACGATGCGCTGGCGGCTCCGGCCCGGCTGGACCTGGCTCGCGATGACCGGGATGTACGCGCTGACGCTGGTCATCGCGAACGCCGTCGAGGTCAACGGCCTGCCGGCGCTCCCCTTCCTCTCGGTCGGGTTCCTCCTCGCCAACGCCGACCTCCTCTGGCGACGCCTGCGCCGCCGGCCCGCCGCCTAGGTTCTCGCGTGCTCCAGGAGCGCTCACGCGCCGAAGCTCGTAACCGTGTTCCTCGCATAGCGTCTTCGCGTCGCCGGCGAGCGTCGTCGGGTTGCAGGAGACGTAGACGAGCCGCGGCGCGCCGATGCGCCCGAGCCGCCGCAGCGCCTTGCCGGCCAGGCCCGCGCGAGGCGGGTCGACTACGACGACGTGCGGCGGCCCCGAGCGCTCGAGCAACTCCTCGACGACCTCGCCGACGTTGCCGGCGAAGAACGCCGAATTCGTGATCCCGTTGAGCTCCGCGTTCTCGAGCGCGCAGGCGACGGACTCCTCCGAGACCTCGATTCCCCACACGGTCAGCGCGTCGCGCGCGAGCGACAGGCCGATCGCGCCGATCCCGCAGTAGAGATCCCAGACGGTCTCGTCGCCGGAAAGGCCGGCAGCGTCACGCGCGAGCGCGTAGAGCCGCTCGGCCATCGCCGTGTTCGTTTGCAGGAAGGCGTTCGGCCTGATGCGGAAGCGGAGCCCGCACAGCTCCTCCTCGATCCACTCCTCGCCCCAGAGCAGCCGGGTGGGCAGGTTCGTCACCTCGGCGGACGTGTCGTTCACCGACCAGTGGATCGAGCGCACCTCCGGGAAGCGGCGCAGGACGTCGACGAGATAGCCGGTCTCGAACCTCTCGCCCGGCGCGGTCACGAGCTGGACGAGCGCCTGGCCGGTGTTGCGGCCCTGCCGGACGACGAGGTGGCGGAGGTAGCCGCTCGCGTCGGCCTGCGAGTACGCCTCGAGCCCCTCCTCGCGTGCCCAGTCGCGGACCGCGTCGCGGATCCCGTTGCCGAGCTCGTCGGTGAGCCAGCACCGCTCGACCTCGAGCACCTCGTCCCAGCGGCCGGCCCGGTGGAAGCCGAGCGCCGGCCCCGACGGCGTCGCGGTGAACGAGTACTCGAGCTTGTTGCGGTAGTGGAAGATCTCAGGCTCGCACGGGACGATCTGCTCGAGCGGCGGCTCGGCGATGCCCGCGAGCCGCTGCAGGGCGTCGCGCACCTGGCCGTGCTTCTGCTGGAGCTGCGCGTCGTACGCGAGATCCTGGAAGCGGCAGCCGCCGCAGGCGGGGAAGTGCACGCAGGGCGCCTCGACGCGCTCCGGCCCCGGCCGGAGCACCTCGGTCGCGAGCGCCTCGGCATGGTTGCGCTTGACCTTGGTGACGCGCGCCCGAACACGGTCGCCCGGCAGCCCGCGCCGCACGAAGACGACGAAGCCGTCAAGCCGCGCGACCCCGTTGCCGCCGTACGCGAGCGAATCGACGTCGAGCTCGAGCTCCTCCCCCTTCGTCACCGGCGCGGCCATAGGCGCACCGTAGCGGCGGTCGCGTCCTGCCAGGTCAGGCGAGCGTGGTCACGTAGATCTTGCGCTCGCGCGGGCCGTCGAACTCGCAGAAGAAGACGCCCTGGTACGTACCGAGCGCGAGGCTCCCGTCGCGAAGCGGGATGAGCACCTGCGGGCTCGAGGCGAGCGACGCTCGCGCGTGAGACGGCGCGTTGGGCCCGTCCGCGTCGTCATGACGCCACTCCCAGTCGTCGCCGACGACACGTTGGAACGCGTTCTCGAGGTCGGTCACGAGCTCGGGGTCGATGCGCTCGTTGATCGCGACACCCGCGGTCGTGTGCGGAACGTAGACGAGCGCCGCCGTGGCACCGTTCGTCCCCTCGAGCGCTTCGCGCACGCGATCGGTGATCTCGATCAGCTGCGTCTTCCGCTCGGTCTTGAGGGAAATCTCCCGCACGGGTCTATCCTACGAACCCGCATGGCGCAGCCGCTCCAGCAAGGAGAGATCGACGCGCTCAGCGCAGACGCCGACCGGTTTCTCGCCGAGCTCGACGAGGAGACGTACCTCCACTTCGCGGGCCTCAAGGAGACGTACGACCTCGCCCCGATCTACGAACGGCACGAGCGCCTGACGCAGCTCGACACGGCGCTCGGCCTCGGCGCCTCGGTCGACGGGGATCGCCGTCGGCGTGAGTTGTGGAAGTTCGCGTGCGAGGGCTACCTCGGCAACTTCGTGAGCGAAGAGGCCGAGCGCGTCGCCGAGCTCGAGGCGACCCTGACCGCGACCGTCGACGGCGAGGAGATCCCGTACCGGATGCTCAAACCGCGGCTGGGCAACGAGGATGACCGCGAGGCCCGGGCGCGGATGGAGGCGGCGAGGAACGAGCTGGCTCGGCGCCGCGGACTACGCCGACCTGTACCGGAGCTTCGGCTTCCCGCTCGACGACCTCGCGGACCAATGCCGCCGCCTCCTCGCCGAGACCGATGATCTCTGGGAGGAGGCGGGCGAACGGTTCTTTCGCTCGCGCGTCGGGATGGGGCTCGGCGAGATCGCGCGCTGGGACGTGGGTCGCGCGTGGCGCGGCGCCGACTGGGATGCGGCGTTCCCGCCCGACCGGATGCTGCCGGCCCTCGAGGTCACGCTCGCCGACCTCGGCATCGACCTGCACGGACAGCCGAACGTCGAGCTCGATCTCGACGAGCGCCCGAACAAGGATCCGCGCGCGTTCTGCTCGCCGATCGAGGTGCCCGGACGTGTCGTCCTGGTGATGAAACCGCAGGGCGGGCCGGCCGACTGGCGGACGCTCTTCCATGAGGCCGGCCACACCGAGCACTTCGCCCACACGTCGGCCTCCCTCTCACCGGAGGAGCGGCGGCTGGGGGACAACGCGGTCACCGAGGGCTGGGCGATGCTGCTCGAGCACCTCACGATCGATCCCGTCTGGCTCGAGCGGCGGCTCGACTTCCCGCGCCCGTACGAGTTCGCCGCGGAGGGCGCGACGGAGCTCCTCTGGGTCGTCCGGCGCTACTGCGCGAAGCTTCTCTACGAGCTCGAGTTCCACACGGCGGAAGACTTGACGGCGCTCCGGCCGCGCTATGTCGAGCTGCTCACCGAGGCGACGAAGGTCGAGCCCGCGGCCGCCGACTACCTCGGCGACATCGACGACGGCTTCTATGCCTCGCAGTACCTCCGCGCGTGGGCGCTCGAGGCGCAGCTACGCGCCTGCCTTCGCGAGCGGTTCGGCAACGCGTGGTTCTCGCACCGTGAGGCGGGCTCGCTGCTGCGCGAGCTCTGGGCCGAGGGCCAGAAGCCGACCGCCGACGAGCTCCTCCGCGAGGTGACGGGCGAGGCGCTGGAGCTGGCCGCCGTCGCCGACCGCATCCGCGAATCGCTCGCCGCGGTCTGAGCAGCGCCACGACCCATGCTCCCGCTCCGCGACAACGTCCCGACGCGGACGTTTCCCTTTGTCACGATCGGGCTGATCGCCGCGAACGCGCTCGTCTGGTTCTGGGAGTTGAGCCGTCCGGGGGTCGACGTCCACGTGTTCCGGGACGGCTTCTATCCGTGCGCGCTCCACGGGCCTTGCCAGCTGCCCCCAGGCTTCCACGCCCTGCCCTGGTACGAAGGCGTGTTCACCGGGATGTTCATGCACGCGAGCTGGGAGCACATCCTCGGGAACATGCTCTTCTTCTGGATCTTCGGCAACAACGTCGAGGACGCGCTCGGCCACGTCCGCTTCCTCGTCTGGTACCTCGCCGCCGGCGTCGCGGCGATGGCGGTGCAAACCGCGGTGACGCTGGAGTTCGCGGGCGTGCACGCGGCGAGCATCCCGAACATCGGCGCGAGCGGCGCGATCGCGGGTGTCCTCGGCGCCTACTTCGTCCTCCTCCCCCGCGCGCGCGTGCTGACGCTGATCTTCCTCGGGATCATCCTCATCCGCGAGATCCCCGCCGTCTGGTTCCTCGGCATCTGGATCGCATTGCAGGCATGGACGGGCGGCCTCTCCCTCCTCCAGCCGCAGGCGGGCGGCGGCGTTGCATTCTTCGCGCATATCGGCGGCTTCGCGTTCGGACTGGCGACCGGCCTCCTACTCCTCGTGGCTCAGCGACGGCCGCGGGTGCCGCCTCCACGCCATGCGACCTGGTGAGTTCCCTCCGCTAACGCTGAGGATTCGGCCGGAATGTCGAGGGCATGCCGTCCGTTGAAGCCGGCATGCGAACGCTTGAAGAGATCCACGAGGAAATCGAGCGCCTGAGCGAGGACCGAACCGAACTCTGGCACCGGCTCTCCGACCAGCACGACCCGGAGGTGCGAGCGGAGATCCACGCGATCGACGCACAGCTCGATCGCCTCTGGGACGAGCACCGAGCTGTCCGCGCCCGTCTGCGCTTCGGCGACCGCGAGAAGATCGTCGCGCGCGCACGGGTCGAGGAGCGGCTCGAGCGCGCGGCCTGAGGCCGAACCGCCCTCTACACTGAAGCTCTCTCGGGGCGTTAGCTCAGCTGGGAGAGCACCTGGTTTGCAACCAGGAGGTCACCGGTTCGATCCCGGTACGCTCCATTTCCCGCTTCGCCCGCTTCGCTTTCCGCTCGCTCGGGCGCGAACCGGCTTCGCCGGTTCGCGCCCGTTGAGGCCACGCCGTCTCGGGCCGCGCCCGCCAGGTCGGTCGCGGCGGCGGAATCACGTGCGCGCGTATCGCCGACGCTCGGCGCGCGTATCTCTGGGCTCGCCTAGACCTCTCGGGCGAAGAAGAGACCCTTCTCGACCCCTCCCCTCTTCACGAATCCCAGCCGGTGGGCCAGCCGGAGCGATCGCACGTTCTCGCGATCGATCACCAGCGTCGCGACCGTATGCTCGGTCTCCCGACTCAGGTGCTGCAGCAGTAGCTCGACGGCACGGGAGGCGTACCCCTTCTCCCTCGCTGCGGGGAACAGGTAGTAGCCGACGTTCACCTCGCCGGGCCGCAGCCAGTCGTGCTCCACGTCGTAGTCGACCCATCCGACGAGCTCCTCGCCGACCCACACGCATGCGACAGGCCTCGGGGTCTCGGCACCAGGGCCGAGCCAGCGGAAGAACTCCTCGTCCCGCCCCTCGACGAGCCGCTCCGCATCGCCGGGGCGCGGCGGCTTCAGCGTGACCACGCCGTCGGTCGAGACCTGCAGCTCGGGCTCACCCACCGACGTCATCATCGCCGTAGCGCTGTACCGTCGCGCCGTGGACGTGACGCTCCGCGAGGCCGCGGCCGAACATCGCGAGGAGCTCCAACGCCTGCTGGGCGACTATCTGTTCGAGTTCGACGGCCGCACTGAGCCGCCCGAGCGTGTTCCCTTCCTCATCGAGGTGGACGGCGAGGTCGTCGGGCTCTGCCTGATCCGCGTGCACGGCGATGGCTGGGACATCGCCGAGTTCACGGTCGTGCCGGAACGCCGCCGCAGCGGTCTTGGTCGGGCGGCCGTCGAAGCTCTCGCCGAGCGCGCTCGGGCCGCCGGCGCGGCGCACCTCGTCGCGAAGGTTCACCCCGACAACACCCGGGCACTGTCGTTCTGGCTCGCCGCCGGGTTCCTCGAGATTGCCGCGTCCGGCCCGGTCGTGACACGCCGAGAGCTGTAGACGGTTGCCACCAGCCGGTTTCGAAGACACACTTCCTCCTGTGAGCGACGGGCTGGACATGCGCGACCGCTACGAGCAGGCACTCGCCGAGGTCGAGGAGATGAAGCGGACGCTGCGCGAACACGCGCAGCGCGTCGCTGCGCGCGAGAAGGAGCTCGAGGAGCTGCGGCTCGAGGTGGCCGGCCGACAGGGTCGGCGGCGGCCCGCCGATCCCACAGGCCCAGACCGTTCCGACGAGCTCGCCCGCGCCATCGCGGAGGTGGAGAAGCGCGAACGCGAGGCGGTGCAGGAGCTCGCGCTCGCCAAGGCGGAGCGGGAGCGGCTCGACGAGCGTGAGCAGGCGATCAGAAAGGTCGAGCGGGAGCTCGCCGGGCTGCGCGTCCAGCTCAAGGAGGAGCGGGCCCAGCTCACAGGCACCGTCCCCCCTGAGCCCGAGCCGGCGCGCGAGCCGGAGCCCGACGCAGAACCTCCGCCGCCGACTCCCCTGCCGCAAGCGCCCACCGAGCCCGATCTCGAGCCGGCCGCAGGCTCGAAGCATCACCGCAGCAGCATGCTGGCCGACCCGCAGCTCAAGAAACGCAGTTAGAGCGCAACCGGCCGCGCTGGTATCGTCGGCGGTCGCTCGTCGAGCGGGCAGGGGGCCTGTCACCGACGGGCGCATAGCCATGTCCACGTACGCGAACTCCGTCGACCCGCCCGACCTCGGCATGCTGCCGACCTTCCGGCGCCTGCTCCACATCTGGCGGGAGCAGTGGCGGCTCGGCGTCTTCGCGCTTACGTGCTCGCTCCTGTACACGCTGATCTCGATCACGATCCCGATCCTCATCCAGCGGGCGATCGACCACTCCATCGACATCAGCCGGCACGAACACCGGCAGCCGCTCTGGCCGTACCTCGCGGCCATCGCCGGCCTCGCTGCGTGCCGGTTCATCATCAACTTCAACCGGCGCTTCGCAACGGCCCGGATCGGCGTGCGGATCGAGGCGCGGATGCGCGAGCTCCTCTACCAGGCGTACCTGCGCTACCCGCGCGCCTTCTACGACCGTCACGCGACGGGACAGGTGCTGTCGCGGGCGACGAACGACCTGTACCCCATCCGCTACTTCATCGGCTGGGGGCTCGTGCAGGGAATCCAGAGCGTGATGATGATCATCGGGGCCGGGATCGTCCTCGCGCTCGTCGACCCACAGCTGACTCTCTACGCGGCCGTGTCGCTGCCGCCGATCGGGATCGTCGCCTACCGCTTCGGGCATCTCGTCTCGCCGATCTCGCGCCAGGTGCAGGCCCGTAAGGGGGACGTGACCGAGGCCGCGGACGAGGCCGTGGTCGGGATCGAGATGGTGCAAGCGTTCGGCCGCGAGGACGACGTGCGCGAGCGCTTCGGCGACCGGGCCCAGGGTGTCCGCTCCGCGGCACTTCGTCAGGCCACCGTCGAGTCGCAGCACGTACCGGGCCTCTACTACCTGCCCGCACTCTCGATCGCGGCGGTCGTCTTCTTCGGAGGTCGCGCCGTCATCGAAGGCGACCTCACGATCGGCAACTTCGTCCTCTTCGAGACGCTCCTCCTCCAGCTCGTCTGGCCGCTCGAGGCCATCGGCTGGATCCTCGACCTCGCGCAGCGGGCGCTCGCCTCTGCGGGCCGCAGCTTCGCCTGGCTCGAGGGAATCGAGCCCCTGCCCGACCCGGCGAATCCACGCCATCTCCCGCCAGGACCGCTCGGCGTCCGGTTCGAGCGGGTGAGCTTCGCGTACGGCGGCGAGGTGGACGTGCTGCGCGAGCTCGACTTCGTCGTCCAGCCTGGCGAGATCGTCGCCGTCTGCGGGTCGACCGGCTCGGGCAAGACGTCACTCCTCAATCTCCTCCCCCGCTTCTACGACCCGACGAGCGGACGCGTCCTCGTCGGAGGCGTCGACACGCGCGACGTCCCGATCGCCGAGCTGCGCGCCTCGGTCGCGCTCGTCACCCAGCGCCCCGTGCTCTTCTCGGTGCCGCTGCGCGACAACCTCACCGCGGGCCGCGAAGACGCCGACTGGGACGAGGTGCTCGCGGCCTGCGAGGCGGCGGGCGTCGACGCGTTCGGGCCGACCCTCCCCGACGGTTACGACACGCTGATCGGCGAGCGCGGCGTCAACCTCTCCGGCGGCCAGCGTCAGCGGGTGGCGCTCGCGCGCGCGCTCGTCGCGGGGGCGCGCGTCGTCGTGCTCGACGACCCCCTGTCGGCGGTGGACACGCTCACCGAGCGGCGGCTCGTCGGCCGCCTCCGCCCTGCGCTCTCCGGCCGCACGGTTCTCGTCGCGACGCAGCGCCTCTCGACCGTCGAGATCGCCGATCGGGCGGTCGTGCTGCTCGACGGGCGGATCGTCGAGTCGGGGAAGCCGGCCGAGTTGCTGCGAGCCGGCGGCCCGTTCGCCACGCTCTTCGGCGACGAGGTGGTCGCCGCATGAAGGGCCTTTGGAGATACCTCGAGGGGCGCAAGCTGAGGGCGGCGCTGATGGTGCTCGTCGGCGCGGGCAACGCAGCCGCGCAAACCGGCGGCTGGCTGCTCGTTCGGGACGCGATCGACAACGGCATCGTCGCCGGCGACAAGCGCCACCTGACGATCATCGTCGCCATCTACCTCGTGGTCGCCGCTGCGGGGTGGCTGCTGCAGGCGTGGCTCATCCGCGGCCTCGCGGCGATCGGCCAGGCGATCGTGATCGGCCTGCGGCGCAATCTCTTCGACCACCTCACGAACCTCTCGCTCCGCTACTTCTCGCAGCAGAAGGCCGGCTGGATCATCGCGCGGCTCACGAGCGACGTCGACGCGGTCTCGGACGTCCTCTCGCAGGGCATGCCGACCCTCGTCTCGAACGTCATCCTCCTGCCGGCCGCGGTGATCGCCCTTCTCATCGCCGACTGGCGGCTGGGGCTCATCTCGTTCGCCGTGCTCCCGCCGGCGCTCATCCTCTCGCGCTGGTTCCAGCGCGTCTCGCACGCGGCGAACGTCGAGCAGCGCAACCGGATCGCCGCCGTCACGGCCCAGATCGCGGAGTCGGTGGCGGGGATGGCGATCGTGCAGGCGTTCAACCGCGAGCGCCGCTTCCAGGCCGAGTTCGACGCACTGAACGACGCGAACCGCGCCCAGTCGACATACGTCCAGAAGATCTTCTCGGTCTTCTTCCCGTCAATCGAGTTCCTCGGCGTGCTCGCCATGGGGACGGTGCTCTACTTCGGCTCGCACCTGTACCAGAGCGGCACGCTCACGATCGGGACGCTGATCACGGCGATCTACCTCCTACAGCTCGTCTTCCAGCCGCTGCAGGAGCTCTCGGACGTCTACGGGCAGCTCCAGTCGGCGGGTGCGGCGATGGTGAAGATCGCGAGCATCCTCGATGAGGAGCCGGAGATCCGGGACCGGCCTGGAGCCGAGCCGCTGCCGCGCCTCGAGGGCGACCTCGACATCGACTCGGTCGTCTTCGCGTACGGCAAGGACCCTGTCCTGCACGAGATCTCGTTCCACATGGCACCGGGCAGCTGCTTCGCGCTCGTCGGCGAGTCGGGGCACGGGAAGTCGACGCTCGCGCGGCTGATCGGCCGCCACTACGACCCCGACGAGGGGGCGGTGCGCGTGGACGGCCACGACCTGCGCGACGTGCAGCTCCGCTCGTACCGGCGCCAGCTGGGCGTCGTGCTCCAGGATCCCTTCCTCTTCAGCGGCACGATCGGGTCGAACATCCGCTTCGCGAAGCCCGACGCCACGGACGAGGAGGTCGAGGCCGCGGCGGCCGCGGTCGGCGTCGACCGCGTGGCGGCGCGGCTCTCGGGAGGCCTGGAGCACGAGGTGCGTGAGGGCGGCGCCGGGCTCTCTTCCGGGGAGCGGCAGCTTATCTCGATCGCGCGGGCGCTGCTCGCGGACCCCCGAATCCTCGTCCTCGACGAGGCCACCTCGAACATCGACCGGCCGACCGAGGTCCTGATCGAGCAGGCGCTCGACCGGCTCCTGCGCGGCCGCACCTCGATCATCATCGCCCACCGGCTGTCCACCGTCCGGCGCGCCGATGAAATCCTCGTCGTGGAGAACGGACAGATCATCCAGCGCGGCACGGAACGGGAACTGCTCGCGGTCGACGGGCCGTTCCGCCGTCTCGCGCACACGCTCGACGGCGGCGAGCCGGAGCTCGCCGCAGCCGGCTAGGCCGGGTCCGACACTTCGCCGGCGCTCGGCTCCGGCTCGTGCGCGGGCTTCTCGAGTACGCGAAGCGCGATCTCGACGACGTTCGGGTCGAACTGGGTTCCCGAACCCTCCGCGAGCCTGCGCAACGCCTCGCGGTGGCTGAGTCGGCGCCGGTAGGGCCGGTCGGTCGTCATCGCGTGGTACGCGTCGCAGACGAAGATGATGCGCGACTCGAGCGGGATGTCCTCGCCGGCGACGCCGTCGGGGTAGCCGTGGCCGTCCCAGCGCTCGTGACAATGACGCACGATCGGCCGCACGACCTGGAGCCGGTCGATCGGGGCGATGATCCGCTCGCCGAGCTCGGGATGCGTCTGGACGATCTTCCGCTCTGCAGCGGTCAGGCGACCGGGCTTCGCGAGCACGTCGCTAGGGATGCCGATCTTCCCGATGTCGTGGAGGAGCGCGCCGAGCTCGAGGCGCTTCAGCACGCGCTCGTCGAGGCCGAGCTCCCGGCCCACGCGCAGGGAGAGATCCTTGATCCAGCGCGCGTGGGTCGAGGTGTACTCGTCGTTCGCCTCGAGCGCGTTCGCGAGCGCCTCGACGGTGGACACGAACGTCCGCTCGAGCCCCTCGTAGCTCGAGGCGTTCGCGATCGCGAGCTTCGCCGAAGTCGTCCCGCTCGACGAGAGCGACGAGACAGCCGACCCGGCCATCGACGCCGAACGGCGCCACGGCGTAGCGGCCACCGGGGACCGGCGCTTCGCCGATTACCGGCTCGTAGTCCTGAGGCTCCGCGATGTACGGGTCGCGCGAGACGTCGAGCGCGGCGCGCGGGTACGGCCGCGCGGCGAGCTCCGCAGCCAGCTCTGGCGAATGTCCGTGCTCGGCCCGAAGACGTAGGTCGCCGTCCGCTTCGAGGTAGAAGGACGTGTGGCGGCTGCCGAGGATCTCCGCCGAGAGGATCGTCACCCGCCCGGCGATGTCGTCGAGGTCGACGAGCGTCGCGAGCTCCCGGCCGAACTCGAGCAGCGAGGTCGCGCTCTCGGCTTGGCGCCGCGCCGACTCGTACAGGCTCGCGTTCTCGACGGCGACGGCGGCGTGCCCTGCAAGGACCTCGAGCAGCCGCACATCGTCCTCGTCGAACTGGTTCAGCCCGAGCTTCGAGACGACGATCACGCCGACGACACGCGTTCCGTAGCGGAGCGGCACGGCGAGGAGTGACTCCT
>VAXA01000092.1 GCA_005883365.1 Actinomycetota bacterium | reverse complement strand
ACCCGAGGCAGTCGACGTCGCTGGGTTGCTTGAGCCACGCGCTCGACTGTTTCTTTCGTTTCCAGAAGCTCGTCATGTGTCGACCGCTGATCCTCGTGCATCTCGCTCTGAAGCTCGTGCACCTCGCCCATCAGGTGTGCGACCTCGAGCTGGAGGCGACGCACTTCGCGTCCCTCGCGATAGCTCCCGATCGCGAGGTATCCCAAGAGCACCGTGCCGAGGATGCTGAATGCTCCGCTAACGAGCACAAATGTGTTGATTGCCGAGAGGTGCACGAAGCACCCTTACCGCAGACGAGCGTCCCGCGCAAAGACGCTGCGATCGCCACTTGCCGACGTCCCGCGAGCCCCGCTGGCACGAAGCGGAGACCAGAAGCGCCTCCGGTCAACCGCTGCCGGCGGCCGCGAGCAGAAGATCGCAACGGTCGCGACAGAAGAGTCGGCTTCGGCCGACGTGCCTGCGACTGGTGCGCTAGGAAACTCCGGCGAATAGGGGCGCCGAGGTTAGGCGCCCAGCCCGGCCGGTAATGAGGAGGAGCGGGTCGGCGAAGGCACGCCGTATCGGACGAACGAACGGGGGAGCCATGAAAGTCAGCGCGGGCGACCGTCTGGTGATCGAGAGCGAGCGCGTCGGGCAGCCGCCGCGGACGGGAACGGTCGAGGAGGTGCTCAGCCTCGATCCGCTCCGAGTGCGCGTGCGCTGGGAGAACGACCACGAGAGCACGATCACGCCGAACGCCGGCGCCGCCCGTGTCGAGCACTCCGCAGTTTCCGGCGCATAGAACGGCACGAGTACGACGCGCTCTTAGCTCCGCTGGCGCGTAGCCGTCAACTGGCAGGGCCTGGCTGCGACTGGGGGTGGTTGTCGCGGGGATCCCAGAGCGGGATTGGCGCGCTCGACTGATACGCCATTCCGTGCGGATAGCTAATCAGCTCGATGTTAGTGCCGAAGGGATTTTCGAAATAGTTGATCGACTGCCCCGCGGCCGGGCCTTGCGTCAGCGTTACGGGACCGAACAGCTTCGTTCCGGTTTCCGTCTGCAGGTATTCGACGCCCTTGTCGATGTGGCGGGTGTAGAAGGCAATGTGGTGGGCACCCCAGTCGGAGTTCTTCCGAAAGGTCTGATCTTGGTCGGGCGAGGTGTACTGGAACAGTTCGACGTTCGGCCCGTTCCCGCCGCGAAGCATGCGGATCTGCTGCACAACCGCGCGCGGATTGACGTCGACGAGGTCGGTCATGAAAGTGCCGATCGGATCGCTGAACGGGCCGAACGTGAGCGGGTTGATAAAGCCAAGGTTCTGCTCGAGCCACGCCGCCGCGACATCGATGTTCGGGACGGTGATACCGATGTGGTCGATGCCGAGCAAACCAGGCACGCTGGTCACGACAGAGTCCATCCCATTCAGCTTCGGTGACCAGAGCGGCTTCACGCTCGGCACCTCGTACGCCATGCCATCCGGATAGCTGATGAACTCGATGTAGCCTCCCCACGGCGTCTGGAAGTACTGAATCGTCTGTCCGGCAGCCGGACCGGCGGTCAGCGTGAACGGTCCCGCCGGCATCTTGCGCACGCCCTTCCCCACCATGTATTCGACCGCTGCGTCAATGTCGGTGACGTAGAAGGCGATGTGGTGGCCGGACCAGTCCGAGTTCTTCGGCATGTCATGCCGCTGGCCGTCAGGCGCCGTGTACTTGAACAGCTCGATGTTGGCGCTGTGACCGATACGCAGCATCGTGATCTGGTCGATCGAGGCCGTCTGCGCGACGTCGACAACGCTCGCGACGAACGCCCCTGCGGGGAACGGGCCGAAGGTGAGCGGCGCGACCGCGCCCATCACATCCTCGAACCACTCGATCGCATGGTTGATATCGGGAACGGTGATACCGACGTGGTCGCAGCCAACGAGGCCCAACTGGCCACGACCGACACCGCCAAACATCCGGCCCGCCGCGGCCTGCGCACCTCGCACGCCGACCACAGGAGCGGCTGCTACCGACCCCACCGCGACCGCGCCCTTCGTCAGGAACTCCCTGCGCCGCATCCTCGCCTCGCTCATCTTCCACCTCCCGCTAGTCGCGACGACGTGCATCTTCTCATGCCCCGTCGGCGCTGTCGAAGTAGAGTTGACGCCGCCAGGAGCCGGCGAGAAGCCGGTCAGTGCGTCGTGTAGCCGAGGGCGACGAGGCCGTCGAGCGGGTCGCCTCGGAGTTGCAGCGGCGTCCAGCTGTCGCCCTGGTCGCGGCTCTGCCACAGCTCACCATTGGCGAGGCCGGCGAACAGTCGTCCGTTCGTCGCGAGAAGCGCGTAGGGCATCGCGGGAAGCGACTCCGGCAGGCCGCCGGTGAGCGGCTTCCATGATTCGCCTTCGCGTCGCCGATAGATCCGGGCCTGCGGATCGCGGCGGCCGTGGGCAGCGAAGGGGCCGGTGCTCGCCGAGACGTACCAGCAGTCGGGATCATCGGGGTCGACGGTGACCGACCAGGTGTAGTGGCGGTCGCGTCCCTCGTCGGCCGCCTGCCAGCTCTCGCCCGCGTCAGTGCTGAAAGCGGCGCCACCGCCGCCGGCTTCGTACGCCCTTTCGGTGGCTTGCGGGTGCCAGGCAAGCGAATGAACGTCCGGCTGCGCACCGGGCCGGTGGTCCTGCCAGCTCTGGCCGCCGTCGGTCGAGCGCATCAGCCCGCCGAGCTCGATCCCGACCAGAAGCAGGTCGGCGTCGTGCGGGCTCGGCGCGATCCAGCGAACGTGCGAAGTCCAGGGCCGTGGCGGAAAACTCCAATGTGGGCGTGAGGGCAGCTCGAGCAGCGCTTCCAGCTCGCGCCAGCTCTCTCCCTGGTCGTCGCTTCGGAACAGCCGGCTCGGCTCGGTACCCGCGTACACCCCTCCGTCGGCAGCGCTGATCGCGAGCGAGAACACGCCCGGCTCGGGCAGCTTGCAGTCGATCCAGCTTTGACCGCAGTCGACGCTGCGACGCACACCGCGCTCACGCAGTCCGGCGAAGACGGTGTCCGGGTTGACCGGGTCGACGGCTAGGCACTGCGCGCCGCTGCCTCCCAGCGACAGTTCGACCGTCCACACCTCCCCCGCCTGCTCGAGGCGGACGATTCCATCGCCCGTGGCGGCATAGAGACGCCCCATCGACACAGCGTACGAACTGGACGGTCGGCTCGCATGACGCTCGCGAGCGGTGGCGGCGGCCGGACACAGGGCGTCAAACCGCGATGAATCTTGCCCTGGGTTCCGGTCTGTATCAACGACCGATCAACACACTCGAGGAGAGCATCATGACCGCTACCTACACCTTCGACGTCTTTTCCAGCCTGGATGGCTTCGGCTCTGTCAGCGGCGGCGACTGGGGCGGTTATTGGGGCAAGCAGGGCCCTGAGCTGCTCGACCACCGCCTCGCCCTGTACAGCGAGGAGCAGAGGATGGTCTTCGGGGCCAACACCTATCGGCTATTCGCATCGATGCTGGCCTCGAGCACCGAGGAGTCCGAGGTGAGGGACCCGTGGGTCACTCGGATGGTGAACCTGCCGGCGACCATCGTGTCGACCACGCTGGAAGGACCCGTTGACTGGGTGGACGGGACCCTAGTGAGCGGCGACGCGGTCGATGTCGTCGCCCGGCTCAAGGAGGAGTCCGAGGTGCCGCTGCGCTCGCACGGGAGCCTGTCGATGAATCGGGCGCTGATGGCCGCCGGCCTGGTCGACCGCGTCCAGGTGACCCTCTTCCCCGTGATCACCGGCCAGAACGGATCGGATCCAATCTTCCAGGGTGCGGCCGACTTCGACCTCGAACTGATCGAGAGTCGAACGCTCGACGGCAACATCCAAGAGCTCACCTACCGGCCCACCCTGCATGTTTGAGTCCGTCCACGTACCGCGAATCCCGCGAGTACCCGGCCGACCCCGCGTTCGGCGTGGGGCAAACGTCACGCTTTGCTCAGCCATGTGGAGCGTGCGCAGGAGACCCGGAAGAGGCCCATGAACAGAGCGATCCCGTGTGCTCCGTCGTTCACCTCGCGACCCTCAAAGTGGCCTGTCACGCCGGAGGTCGCGGGTTCGAGTCCCGTTGTGCACCCCGAGCTTCGCGTAGGCGTTCTCGAGGTGCTTCCGGACCGTCGACGGCGAGACCCAGAGCAGCTGAGCGACTTCGGCGTTCGTCCGTCCGTCGGCGACGAGCTCGAGAATCTCGCGCTCCCGCGGGGTCAGCCCTTCGGCCCCGTTTGACGGCCATGACAAGGAACGCCGGCGGGCCACGGCGCTGCGGCGGAACTGCCTCAAGTGAGGGAGCAACACATCGAGTACAGCGCGGTCGCTGTCTCGAAAACGCCGATCCGGGCGGTCGAACTCCAGCCGCGCGCCTCCCGCCCCGCGAGGATCGAGCCACAGGCGCACCATGTCTTCGATCCCGAGGGGGCGTGCCAGCTCCTGGTACAGACCGGTCCGGCGGAACTCAGCCGGCGAAAAGAAGTCCGAGTACAGCCGTGCGCCGTCGGCCGACGTCAGCGGGTCTGCATGCCAATGCCGCCTGCTGGCCTCGCGGATCTGGCGCGTCATCTCGCCGCGCGGCTCGCCTGTCCAGACCA
>VAXA01000091.1 GCA_005883365.1 Actinomycetota bacterium | reverse complement strand
TGCGCGCCGAGCTCGGCGCGGTACTCGGCGGACGGCGGCGCCGGCGCCTGAGTCCAGTACGAGAGGCAGCGTGTCGAGTCGAGGGTTCCCGGCTCGTCGAGCGCGCCGGTCGGGCAGGCGTCGATGCAGAGCCGGCAGTCGCCGCAGTCGAGGTCGAGCGGCCGTGTCGACTCGAGCTCGACGTCGGTGACGAGCGTCCCGAGGACGACCCAGGAGCCGTGCCGGCGCGTGATGAGGAGCGTGTTCTTACCGTAGAAGCCGACGCCGCTCCGCGCCGCAGCCTCGCGGTCGACGTGCTGGTTCGCGTCGACGAGGACGCGATAGGAGCCACCGAGCTTCCGGCCGAGCGCGTCGAGCTTCTCGCGCAGCGCCTCGTACGCGTCGAACCACGTGTAGCGGGGCAGCCGGCCGTGGCCCGGCGGACGCTCCGGCTCCGGGAGCCAGTAGCACAGTGCCGCCGAGACGACTGTGCGCGCGCCCGGCAGCAGCGTCTCGGGATGGCACGACTCCTCGGGGTGCGCCATCGTGAAGCGCATGTCGGCGAAGAGCCCACGCTCGCGCCGCTCGCGGATGTGGCGCTCCGTCTCGGCGTACGGCGCGGCCGCCGCGGCGCCGATCGCGTCGAGCCCAAGCTCACGCGCCAGCGCGTGGAGTTCGGCTTCGTTCACGCGGATAGTCTGCCGCGGTGCGCGCGGTTCGGATCCACGAGGACGGCGGCCCCGAGGTGCTCGTGCTCGAGGACGCGCCGGATCCCGTGGCAGAGCCCGGCGAGGTACTTGTCCGCCTCCACGCCTCCGCGCTGAACCACCTCGACCTCTGGATCCGCAAGGGCCTGCCGTCCGTGCCGAAGCCGCGCATCCTCGGCGCTGACGGGGCCGGTGTCGTCGAGGCGCTCGGCGACGGCGTGACGGGCTTCGACCTCGGCGAGCGCGTCGTGCTCAACCCCGGCATCGAGGCGGGCGGCGGCCGGATCCACGTGATCGGCGAGCATGGAGACGGGACGAACGCCGAGCTGATCGCCGTACCGGCGACGAACGTCCACCCGATTCCGGAAGGGTTGGCCTTCGAGGAGGCGGCGGCCTTCCCGCTCGTCTTCGAGACTGCGTACCGGATGCTCGTGACGCGAGCCGGCCTGCGCGAGGGCGAGTGGGTGCTCGCCTGGGGCATCGGCGGCGGCGTCTCGACCGCCGTGCTGGCGATCGCGAAGGCGCTCGGGGCGCGGGTGCTCATCACCTCCTCGAGCGAGGCGAAGCTCGAGCGCGCCCGGGAGCTCGGCGCGGACGCGATCGTGAACCACTCGACCGGGGACGTGAAGGCTGCGGTGCAGGAGGCGACTGGCGGCCACGGCATCGACGTCGTCGTCGAGACCGTCGGCGAGGCGACCTGGGCGACGTCTCTCCAGGTCGCGGCCCCCGGCGGCCGCATCACCGTCTGCGGCGCGACGACGGGCCCGAACCCCCCAGCGGCGCTGCACCGGATCTGGTGGAAGCAGCTCTCGATCCTCGGCTCCACGATGGGAACGGGCGAGGACTTCGCGGGCGCCTACGAGCTCGTGGCGAGCGGCCGCGTGCGACCGGTCATCGACACGGTGCTCCCGCTGGAGGAGATCCGCGCCGCGCACGAACGGCTCGAGGCCGGCGAGCAGCTCGGCAAGATCGTCCTCTCCATCTGACGCGTTCGTGCGGGAACCGCAGCGCCTCGGCCGGTGTATCAAGGCTGAACGGCGTCGATGAAAGGACCCGCATGCGCAAATTCCTCGCGCTCGCGACACTCGCAGCGCTCGCCACGCTTACTGTGACCGCGGCGGCGGCAGCGAAGGGGCCGGCGACAGCGTCGCTGACCGGCCCCGGGCTCGGCCGTGCGCTGCCCGTTAAGGGCCAGGGCGAGGGCGGCGCCGGCACCCCGCTCGGCTCGCTCGTCCAGTTCGGTGGCTACTTCCCCCAGGTTTTCGGCCAGTCTCCCGACCCGACCACTCGGACGCGACCCGCGGGGGACCTCGGCCCGCGCTACCGCATCGTGTATCGCGTACCCGGTCCGAGCGGGGCCAGCACGATCGTCCAGGACGTCTACCCCTACGCGAAGCCAAGTCCGGTGACACATATGCGCGCCGGTCAGCTCTTCTGGGGTGGCCAGCGCACCTACGGCGGCTGGCTCGTCGCCGGAGCCGGGCTGAAGACGGCGCTCGTCGAGGCAGGGCTGCCCAAGTTGGCGCCGTCGTCGTCCGGCGAATCGCTTCCCTGGACCTGGACCGGCGCCGGTGCCGGTGTCGCGGCCGCCCTCGTCCTGCTCGTCCTCGCGCTGCGCCGGCGGGGGATCACCCGCGTCCGGGCGGTGAGAGGCACCGCCTGAACCATGAGAATCGGGCTATGGAGCCGCCGGGCGAGGAGACGCTCGTCGAGCGGGCGCGTCGAGGCGATTCAGTCGCGTTCGAGACGCTTGTGCTTGCCTATCAGTCGCTCGCCTTCCGCACCGCGTTCGTAATCGCAGGGGATGCGTCCGACGCCGAGGAGGCGGCACAGGACGCGTTCGTCAAGGCCCACCGTGCGCTTGGGCGCTTCCACACGGGTGAGCCATTTCGCCCGTGGTTGCTGACGATCGTCGCGAACGAGGCCCGAAACCGCCGCCGCGCCCGCGGCCGGCGCGCCGCGCTGACGCTGCGCGCGGCAGTGGAGCCTGGAGCGAACGGCGAGGATCCCGAGGCAGCCGCGCTCGCGAGCGAGCGCCGGGAGCGACTCCTGAGCGCCGTCGAGCGGTTGTCCGACGACGATCGCGACGTGCTCGCCTGCCGATACCTCCTCGAGCTCTCGGAAGAGGAGACCGCCGCAGCGCTCGGGATCCCCCGCGGCACCGTCAAGTCGAGAACGCACCGGGCACTCGCACGACTGCAGGAGGAGCTGCGATGACGGACCTCGAGCTCGAGCTTCGCGACCTCGGTGAGTACCTCGACGTACCGACCGCTCCCCCCCTCGTCCACGCGGTCCGCGCCCGCCTCGACCGCCGCCGGCACCGCCGCCGGCTGCTCGCCCTCGCGCTGGCGACCGGCGTCGCCGCGCTCGCCGTGGCGTTCGCCGTGCCAGGATCGCGCGCATCGCTGCTGCGCTTCTTCCATCTGCGCGGCGCCGTGGTGACGATCGTCGACCGGCTCCCGCCACTCACGCCGCATCGGCCATTGGGGGCGCCGATCGCGCTCGGGCAGGCATCGTTCCGCCTGCTCCTGCCGGACGGCCGCCGGCCCGAGGGCGTCTACAGGGGCGACGGCGGCTACTGGCTTCGCTACCCGGGCCTGCTCCTCTTCGAGTTCAAGAGCGGCGCCGGCGCCGAGATCCTCAAGAAGGCCGCGCGCGGCACGACGGACGTCGAGTACGTCAACGTCGACGGCGAGCCGGGCATCTGGATCGGCGCCCGCCACGCCCTGTACCTCCCGGGCGGGCCGCCTCGCGCTGCCGGGCACTCGCTGATCTGGCAGCACGGGCCACTGACCCTGCGCCTGGAAGCCGCGGTCACGCGCGATCGAGCACTCGCGGTCGCACGGAGCGTCCGCTAGGAGGGACGCAGCTCAGCCGAAGCCGAGGATGAACTTGGCGTCGTCGGACATCTTGTCCGGCGTCCACGGCGGGTCGAACGTCAGCTCGAGCTCGACGTTCTCGATGCCCTCTACCTGCCGGATCGCGCTGTCGATGTCCTGCGCGATGAGCGGCCCGGCGGGACAGCCCATCGAGGTCAGGCTGTACGTGACCTTCGCCGTCGAGTCCTCCATCTCGACCTCGTAGACGAGACCGAGGTCGACGATGTCCATGCCGAGCTCGGGATCCTCGACCTGGCGGAGAACCTCGAATACTTCGTCGCGCGTGGCCATGCGGCCAGTGTAGAGGCGCGTACGATTCCGTCGTGCTCGTCGCCGCCGGCACTGCGGTCGTGGACGCGGTCATCCTCGTCTCCACGATCGTCGCCGTGGGCGGCATGATCTGGTTCGCTTGGTGGTTCCTCCGCGCCGGCAAGCGCTACGACGAGCGCGGGCGGGCGGCAGGACGCCGCCCGCCCGGCTGATACTCGCTCCGCCCGCTAGGCCGCGGGCGGGATGTTCTGGTTGACCCGGAAGACGTTTTCCGGGTCGTACTGCGCCTTGACGCGCGCGAGCCGGTCGTAGTTCGCCCCGTACATCCCGCGGACGCGATCGGGCTCGGCCATGTGGAAGTTGACGTAACCGCCGCCCATGCCATATGGCTTGATCGCGTCGGAGTACGCCACGGCCCAGTCACGAATCGCGCCGGCGTTCGCGGGATCCGGGTCGACCCCCGCGAAAACGCCTCCCCAGACCGCGTCGCGGTATGACCACGCGGTCTCGTCGTGTCCGACCCGGGCGGCCGCGCCGTCGATCGGGTAGAGGTGCATCGTCGACTTCCAGGTCGGCATCGCCGGGCCGTATTCGGCGTGCACGGCGATCGCCTCGTCCGGGATCTCCCGGATGAACTCGCCGCGCCAGTACCACTGGTCGCCGGGCGGGTACAGCGCGTCGAAGGCCGTGTTCCACACCGGGAGCGGCAACGGCGAGATCCCGTCGAGGAGCGGCTTGCCGAACGACCGTGCCTCGCGAAGCGCATCGGACTCCTCGTCTCCCGCCTGCGTCCAGGCGACGCCGCAGACCTTGCGCAGGTGCAGCTCCTCCGGGAACGGCGGTGCCGGCGGAACAGAGAGGAAGGCGAAGAAGCCGCTGACCTCGTCCGGCAGAGCCGGGAGGAAGTCGCGGTACCACGCCAGCACCTCGGTCGTGTCCTCGAGGTCGTAGAGCACCGGTCCCGCCAGCACAGTCGTGACGGGGTGGCACTTGAACGAGAACGACGTGACGACGCCGAAGTTACCGCCGCCGCCGCGCAGCGCCCAGAAGAGATCCGGCTCGCGCTCGGAGTCCGTCTGGACGACGGAGCCGTCGGCGAGCACGACCGTAGCTGCGACGAGGTTGTCGATCGTAAGGCCGCCCGCCCGCGTCAGGTGGCCCATTCCGCCGCCAAGCGTGAGCCCGCCGACGCCCGTAGTGCCGATGATCCCGACCGGCACGGTCAAGCCGTGCTCGTGCGTGGCGTCGAGGACATCCTTGAGCAGCGCACCGCCGCCGACACGGGCCAGGCGCGCGGCCGGGTCGACGGTGACTTCGCTCATCTCCGAGAGATCGATCACGAGCCCTTCGTCCACCGAGCCCAGGCCGCCGCCGTTGTGGCCGCCGGAGCGGATGGCAATCGGCAGGTTGTGCTCCCTGCCGTAGCCGACAGCAGCGGACACGTCCGCCTCGTCGACGCAGTACGCGATCGCGGCGGGCCGCTTGTCGATCATCGCGTTGTACAGCGCGCGTGACTCGTCGTAGTCCGGCGCGCCGGGCTCGACGACCCTGCCCTTGACGGCCGACGCGAGCCCTTCGACCGAAATAGCCATTCCTTTCCCCTCCCTGTCGGTTGGCGACGATGCTACGACGCCCTCGCGCGAAAGGGAACGAAGATTCGCCTTGCGATCTAGTAACCGAGCAGACGCACTTCCTCGCGCCGCTCGCGCGCGAAGAAGTGGATGCCGTCGACGAAGCGCACCCAGTTGCAGCGCGTGCACATGACGAGCGAGTGCGTGCGGGCGCTGTCGGCAAGGAAACGGACGCCGCGGAGCAGATCTCCGTTCGAGACGCCGGTCGCCGCGACGATCACCTCGCCGGGCGCGAGGTCCTCGGTACGGAAGACCCGCTCGTAGTCCTCGATCCCGGCCTCCCGCAGCTCGTCGATCTCGCGGCGGGACGTCGGCCAGAACTGCGCCTGCAGCTCGCCGCCGAGGCAGCGAAGCGCGGCCGCCGAGAGCACGGCCTGGCGGGTGCCGCCGATCCCGATCGCGAGGTGGTCGTTCGTCCCGCGGATCGCGGCGGAGATCGACGCGGTGACGTCGCCGTCCTGGATGAGCTTGATCCGGGCGCCCGAGTTGCGGATCTCCTCGATCAGGTCGTGGTGGCGCGGCCGGTCGAGGATGATCGTCGTCACGTCGTTCACGCGCCGCCCGAACGCCTCCGCGATAGCCTCGATGTTCTCCTCGACCGGCCGGAGGAGGTTGATCGAGCCGCGGGCGCGCGGGCCGACGGCCATCTTCCGCATGTAGATGTCGGGGAGCGTGGTGAAGCGGCCGGGATCGCCGACGGCGATCATCGACATCGCGCCGTTGCCGCCGCGCGCAACGACGCCGCGGCCCTCGAGCGGGTCGAGCGCGAGGTCGACCTCCTTTCCCCCGGAGCCGACGATCGCGCCCGGCGTGAGGCCGCCGGAGTCGTCGAGCGAGCCGAACACGACGCGCCCGCTGATCGGCAAGATGTCGAGGGTCGCGCGCATGCCGGTCGCCGCCTCCTCCTCCGCCGCGCCCTCGTCCGCCCGGCCGAGCCAGCGCGCCGAGACGAGCGCGGCGCGCTCGGTCGCCCGCAGGTACGCCTGGCACTGGCAGGGCCGCTCCTCTTCGGCCGTGTACGCGGGGCCTTCGCTCATCGCGCGACCGTACGGCTTCGCTCGGCGGCGTCGAGGACGAGATCGGCGACCGTTCGCGCGGCCGCGTCCGCGTCCTCGTTCTCGACCACCGGCACGCCTGTCCGGCGGGCGCGCGCGACGATGACCTCCTGTAGGCGACGGATGTCGGAGAACCGGTCGAGGTAGCGCGACTCCGGACGCTCGGAGTCCTCGTCGCGGAACCGGAAATGACGCACGTGCTCGTCCTCGTCGTCGATCGAGAGAACGACGAAGACCGAGACGGCGAGATCCGGCCGCGGCAGCTCGACCATCCCGGGAACGAGGTGGACGCCTTCGAGAACGAGCGACCATCCCTCCTCGAGGGCGCGCTCGGACGAGGCGCGGACGCCGACGAGGACGTTCCTCGCCTGTTGGAGAAAGCCGAACTCGAGCGGGTCGTCGGCGTCCGGATAGGCGTCGCCCGCCTCGAAGCTCGACTGGTGGATGGAGGGCATGAAGTCGCTCGAGAAGAACGCGCGCATCGTCTGCCGCACGAAGTCGGTCGAGGTCACGCGCGTAATGCCGAAGCGGTATGCGAGCTCCGCTGCGACCGTCGACTTGCCGGTGCCGGTCGCGCCGCCGATGAAGACCATGATCGGCAGGTCGAGCTCGCGGAGTTCCTGGTAGCGGCGCAGGCGTTGGATCGACTCGCGTCCCTCCTCCTCGCCCAGAACCTCGACCGCGAGCGCCTCGAGCCGCTCGAGCTCGATCCGGCCCTGGCGACGCTCGCGGAGCTCGTCGTGGACGCGGCTCGCGAGCGCGTACGCCCGGTGGCCGGCAACGCCGGCGGCCATCAGCGAACGCGCCATCAGCCCGCGCGAGTACGGCAGTCCGAGCTCCCCGCCGCCGAGCGGGAGGGGCATGATGCGCCTCGGCTCGTTCACGCGCGGCTCCGGTGAGGCACGAGGGCCAGCACGCGCTCGTCGAGCTCGTCCGAGACGACGTCGTTCGCCGCGAGGACGACCTCCGCGCCGCGCGCGAGTGCCGCTTCCGCCACGACGTCGACGGCCGCAGCCTTCAGCTCCACGAGGTACACCTCCGCGTCGACCCGATCGAGCTCCCCCCGCAGCGCATCTCGCCTTGCGAGGTTGCGGGAGACGTGCACGATCTCGGCATCTAGGCCCTCGGTCGGCGCCGGCCCGGTCGTGAAGACCGCGGTGCGCCGGCCGCGGAGCGGTTCGGACGGGCGAAGGCGCAGCTCTGCCGCGACGACCGGGACGTCCGCGATCGACCGGATCGCTTCGCGGTCCGTGCCCCCCGTGTCGACGACGAGGTCCGAGACGAGGACGCGGTACGCGTTGAGCCCGGCGCGCGCCTCGTGCGCGCCGTTCGCCACGAGGATCCGCGCGTCCACGTCTACCGGTGGCAGCGCCGCTCCGCTGCCGTCGAAGACGAGCAGCTCCGGGTCGAGCTCCTGCGCCAGCAACGCTCCCTCGAGGACGTTCGACGCGAACGGAGCGCCTGCAAGCCCGCCGCCGGCCCGCCGGCAGCCGATCGCCGGTACCCCCGCGAGCGCGGCCGCTTCGAGATGGTCGGAGGCGGCGTGCCTGCCGGAGCGCGAGAGCTCGAGCAGGTCGTCGAGCGTCGGCGGCGTCTCGAGGAGCTCCGGCTCCGCAGGCCCTCCCCGGCCCATCGCCACGACAACGACGCGACGGTCGCGGGAGAGGAGAGCGAGCGACGGCGTCTCGACCGGATGGAGCGGCGGCGGGTCGAAGCGGAAGTCCGCGCCCACGTACGGCAGCCCGAGCGCGAGCGCGCGCGACGCCCAGAGCATCCGTTCCCGTGGTCCGAGCACCGGTTCGTCGGAGAGGTCGACGACGAGATCCGCCTCGACCGCGTCGAGCGCGTCGACAAGCGGCACGCCGTAATCGTCGCTTCCCCGGAGCTTCTCCGTCCCCCCGACGAGTAGCGCTCCCACCACGTGGTACGGCAACGCAGCGAGCGCGTCCCGCACGACCGGCGCGTAGTGCTCGCCGTCGATGAGCGCGACCGCCCGCTGGGTCATGTGGACCGCACCTCGTCCTCGATCCGTGCGGTGTACTTCTCGTAGGTCTTCGAGTCGGTGGAGAACTGGATGATCCGCTCCTGCCCGTGGAACGGATAACGGCGCCACACGTCGACGTGCGTACCGTCGACCTCGACGACGTTGTAACAGGGCCGTCCGTTGCCACGGAGGCGCGACGAGGAGACCGTGCCGGCGTTGACGACGAAGAGGTCTTCGAGCCGCCAGGCGTACGGGACGTGCTTGTGGCCGGAGAGGACGAGGTCTACGCCGGCGCGCTGGAGGGACTCCAACGTGTCGCCGGCGTCGTTGACGATGTTCCGCTCGCGGCCCGTCCCAGGCACCGGCAGCAGGTGATGGTGGAGGACGAACACGCGCAGGTCGGCCGGGTCCCGGAACTGCTCCTCGATCCAGCGGTACCGGCCGCGTCCGATCTGGCCGTTGTCGAGGTCGGGCTCACTCGAGTCCACGGCGACGATCGCGGCGTTGCCGACGCGGAGCACGGAGTTCCGGTCGCCGAAGAGATCCTCGAAGTGGACGTAGCCCACGTTGCGCGAGTCGTGGTTGCCGGGGATCACGACCATCGCCTCGCACTCGACGCGGTTCAGGTACTCCCGCGCGAGCACGTATTCGTCCTTGAAGCCGTTCGAGGTGAGGTCGCCGGAGATCACGACGACGTCGGGCTCCATCTCGTTCACCTCGGCGATCGCCCGCTCGAGGTGCTGCGGGAGGAAGAACTGCTGCCCGCAATGCAGGTCCGAGAGCTGGACGATCCTGAACATGGTCCGGGAAAGCTAGAAGATCGCGAGCTTGTGCGGATTGTCTCGGCATCCGATCGCGCAGCTACCGTGAAGGCCGATGGAGCTGGAGCTCCCGGTATTTCGGGCATATCGCGGGGCAGAGCCGCCGCGGTTCGCGAGTCCCGCGGAGCTCGAGTGCGCCAAGGTGCTCGACTATTACGACGTCGCGTGGGAATACGAGCCCCGGACGTTCGTGCTCGAGGAGGACGAAGACGGGCGTGTGTCCGAGGCCTTCACGCCCGACTTCTTTCTCCCCGATCAGAATCTCTACGTCGAGATCACCGCCATGAAGCAGTCGCTCGTCACTCGCAAGAACCGGAAGCTGCGAAAGCTGCGCGAGCGGTACCCCGATGTCCGGATCAAGCTCTTCTACCGGCGCGACCTCGAGCGCCTCGCCCAGCATTTCCATCTCAACCTCGCCAGCTGATTCCGGCCACCGGCCGGCGGACGACCGGATCGGTGAGATCTCCCTCTCCGCGGCCGAGATCGCTGCGCGCGTGCAGGAGCTCGGCGCCGAGATCGCACACGACTACGCCGGCCGCGAGCCGGTGCTGGTGGCGTCGCTCAAGGCGAGCCTCGTCTTCGTCGCCGATCTGAGCAGAGCCATGCCGATTCTCCATGCGCTCGACTTCGTCGAGCTTGCCGGCTACGGGAGCGCGAGCATGGGCGGGCACCAGCAGATCCGCGTGCTCAAGGACCTCGATCTCGACGTCCGCGGCCGCGACGTGCTCGTCGTCGAGGATGTCGTGGACACCGGCCTGACGCTCAACTACCTCGTGCGCACGCTCGACCTGCGGGGCCCCTCCTCGGTCGCGGCCGTGACCTTGCTCGACCGGCCGTTCCGGCGCCTGGTCGACGACCTTCCCGTGCGCTACGTCGGCTTTGCCGTCCCCGACGAGCTCTACGTGGGCTACGGGTTCGACCTCGAGGAGCGGTACCGGGAGCTGCCCGACCTGCGGCTCCTGCACCTCGGCTGACGCGGCCGTAACCGCGGCTCGCGCTGCGGCGTTTATGGCTTGAAAGTCGGAACGCTTCGAGCTCGGGGGATGCCTCACCTGGGGTCCCGCACAAAGGTCGTCTCCCGACGACGCCGGCCGCCTCTCCGGGGGCGGCCGGTTTACATTCGGCGGCGCTTAGGCCTGGTCGGCGCGACTACGCTGCGGAGGTGGTCAGCGAGGGCGAGGCGGCACCCGACTTCACGCTGACGAGCGATGCCGGCGAGCCTGTCCGCCTCTCGGACTTTCGAGGCAAGCCCGTCGTCCTCTACTTCTATCCCAAGGACGACACGCCGGGCTGCACGACCCAGGCCCGCGGCATCCGGGACTCGTACGCGGAGTTCGAGCGCACCGGCGCGGTCGTGCTGGGCATCTCGCCCGATGACGCGGCGGACCACATGAAGTTTCGGGAGAAGTACGACCTGCCGTTCACGCTCCTCGCCGACACGGAGCACGAGGTAGCGGAGCGCTACGGAGTCTAGGGCGAGAAGCGTTACGGGGACCGGACGTACCTGGGCGTGAGCCGGACGACGTTCCTCGTCGCGCCCGAAGGGACGGTCGCGAAGGTCATGCACGACGTCAACCCCGAGACCCACGCAGACGACGTGCTCGCCGCGCTCGCTTCCGAGTGACGTGCCGGATCCCCCCGGCCGGGGGATTCCATGAGCCGCTCGCAGGAGCGAGGATCGGAGTTGCGGCCCATGCAGCTCCTCGTTCGCGATCCCAGCTACACCAACCGGCTCGCAGCGTTCCTGACGAGCGTCGGCCGGCGTGCCGTCGTCGGCGCGCCCGACCGCGTCGACCTCGAAGAGAGCGCCGACGACTCGCACGGCCTCGAGCTCGAGATGTACCTGCGCGTCTGGCAGGTTCTCTACCCAGACGCCGACGTGGAGCTTGCAGTGGCCTAGGCGTCGCCCGAGCTTTCTGCGACGCTAGTCGAGTGCTCGCGTGGTTCCTCTCGCTCTTCCGTCGCGGGCGGCGAGCCGAAGCCGCGCCGATCCGCGAGGAGGACGCGTACGCGCGCAGTTACGGCGAGCGGAGCGGCGAGATCGTCAGCATCGCCCGGGTGGAGCCGAAGCCGATTCCTCGCCGCACGGGCGACATGACGGGCGAGCTCGTGCGCCGTGCCTTCGAGGCAAGACTCAATGCGCGCGGCAAGGCCGCAACCTGAGAGGGAGTGCCCGGGTTCGGCTATGCGGTGCCGAACCAGCGGTAGATCGGCAGCTCGGCGTTCTCCGTGGGCGGCTCATCGTCCACGGCGGTCTCCGGTGCGCCCGAGGCGATCTCCGGCCTAGGGGTTTCGCCGGTCGGCCGCGTCGAGACCGGACGATCGGGAAGCGAAGCGAGAACTAGCCGTCCTTGTTGCGGATCGCCCGCCGCGATGACGGCAGCCTGCCTCGCCGCTTCTTCCTCAGCAGCGCGCCTCGCGGCTTCCGCGGCGGCTATCTGCTCGCGTCTCTGGGCCTCGTCCGCGTCGATCGTGTAGCGCTCGGCGAGCGCCTTCCGCTCCTCCGGAAGCTGCTGGAGTCCGGTTGTCGGTGGCCGTTTCCACATCATGTTCGAGTACGGGATTATCGCCCAGGACGCGGCGCTCGTGGTCCCCGAAAA
>VAXA01000003.1 GCA_005883365.1 Actinomycetota bacterium | reverse complement strand
CTGCCCGATCCGGCCGAAGCCGAGCACACCGAGCGTCTTGCCGGCGAGCTCGATCCCGCCGTACGCGCCCCGCTCCCAGCGGCCCTGCTTCAGCGCCGCGTGCGCCTGCGGGATGTTGCGGGCGAGCGCCACGAGCAGGCCGATCGTGTGCTCGGCGGCCGAGACGACGGTGGACTCCGGCGCGTTGGCGACGATGATCCCGCGGCGCGTCGCCGCCTCGACGTCGACGTTGTCTACGCCGACGCCGGCGCGTCCGATCACCTTCAGCCGCTCGGCGCGGTCGATCAGGTCGGCGGTCAGCTTGGTGGCTGAGCGGACGACGATCGCGTCGTAGCCGCCGATGATCTCCTCGAGCGCACTCTCCGCGTCGACATCCACGTCGAATCGGGTGCGGAGGAAGTCGACGCCCGCCTCGGCGATCTCCTCGCGGACGAGGACGCGAGGGGTCACGTGCGCGAAAGCTCGGCGCTGAAGGCTTCTAGCGCCGCCGTCACCGCGACGCCGCGCTCGACGTCGGCGCCGAGATCCGCGAGGACGAGCTCGACCGCGGCGACCTGCGTCGTGATGTCGAATACGTCGAACCAGCCGATGTGGCCGAGGCGGAAGATCTTCCCCTTCAGCTCTCCCTGTCCGTTCGCGATGGTGATCCCGAAGCGGTCGCGGACGCCCCGGATGACATCGCCGGAATCGACGCCCGCCGGAGCGCGGGCGGCGGTCACGACGGCGCTGCGATCCTCGTCCGGGGAGAAGAGCTCGAGCCCTAGCGACTTGACGCCGGCACGCGCGGCGCGGCCGAGACGGACATGGCGCTCGAAAGCGGCTTCCAGTCCCTCGTCGAACAACAGCTCGAGGGCCACGTCGAGGCCCGCGACGAGGGACACGGGAAGCGTGACCGGCGCGTCGAGCGTCTCCTGCGCCTTCCGCGTGCGCTCCCAGTCGAAGTAGAAGCGCGGCGAGGAGCCGGTCGCGCCCAGGGCGGCTTCGGACACGGCGGCGAGGCCGAGCCCGGGCGGGGACATGAGCGCCTTCTGCGAGCCGGAGACGACGACGTCGAGCCCCCAGGCGTCGGTGTCGCAGGGAACGGCGCCGAGACTCTTCGCCGCCGCCGCGAGGGCGCGCACGTCGGAGACGACTCCGGTAGAGGTCTCGGACTGAACGAACCAGACTGCCTTCGCCTCGCGCTCGCGCAGGCGGGCGCGGAGGTCGTCCGCGTCGGGCGTCTCTCCCCAGGCGTACCGGAGCACGTCGACGTCCGCGCCATACGCCGTGGTCATCGCGACCCAGCGCTCGCCGAAGCTCCCGGCCGAGACGACGAGATGCGGCTCACCCGGCGAGACGAGGTTCGCGACGGCCGATTCGAAGGCGCCGGTGCCCGAGGCCCCGAAGAGGAGCACGTCGTTCTCGGTCCGGTACACCTCGCGCAGGCGGGTGAGAACGCGCTCGTAGACCGGGAGGAAGTCGGGGCTGCGGTGGTGGACCACGGGCGCGCCGACGGCGGCCAGCACCTCCGGCGGCACCGGCGTCGGCCCCGGCGTGAACAGGTAGCGCTTCACCGGCCTCAACCGTAGCGTTCTAGTCTGCTGGCGTGGACGCGCTCCTCGCCTTCGCCGCCGCGCTCCTTGCACTCCGGTTGGCGGGCCTGCTGGCGGGGCGGTACAGGAGCAGCGGGCGGCCGGAGCTGCTCGCGTGGGCGGGCGGGCTGGCGGCCTACTCCGTCGCCGCGGCCGCGATCGCGTGGGGCGAGGCCGCGGGCTGGGACGGTCGCGCCTTCCGCGTCTACTACGCCGCGGGAGCTCTGCTCACCGCACCGCTGCTGGGCGCGGGCTCGCTGCTCCTTGCCGGCCGGCGCCGCGCCGCGCCGGCGGCTCTCGTCTACGTCGGCCTCGCCGTCGGAATCTCGCTCGCGGTGCCGGTGCACGGCGCCTTCGCCGCGCACGGAATCCCGGCCTCGCAGGACCACCTCGCCTTCCTCCCGGCCCGGCTGCTCGCGATCCTCGCGAATGCGCTCGGGACGCTGGCCGTCGTCGTCGTGGCGCTGCGCTCCTTCCGGCGCCATCCGGTCGGAAACGGGCTGATCGTCGCCGGCATCGCGGCGGCGGCGACAGGGAGCGGCCTTGCCGGTCTCGGGGCCGCGGGCAGCGCGCTCGGCATCGCAATCGGTGCGGTGCTGCTTTACGCAGGATTCGTTGTCCCCACGCACATTCCGAGGGTTTTCCGGCCCAAAATGGCCCCTCACTGAGTTACAAGCGTTGCCTTCCCCGCGCACAAACGTGGCGTCTGTAGCTACCCTCGTGCCAACGATCGCATAAGCCGCGCCGAGCGGTGCCTCTTTGCGGCGGCATTCCTGCCCGCTCGGCCTCCGACTTGCAATCGACCTGGGGAGGTACGACTTGCGGCGCTCCATCCTCGCCTGCGGGCTGTTGCTCGCGTTCGCAGGCATGGCCTCTGCGGCGGCGGCCGCCGTAGGGTCCGGAACCACCAGCGAAGGAAGTGCAGTTTCCAGCCAGAGCTCGACCACAGCCGTCGTCACGACGCGCTCTGCCACGGTCGACCGGCGCAGAGTCGCTCACTGGCGGCGCCACATCCTGAGCTTCCGGGCCGGCGCGCGGCGCTGGCTGACCGTGATCCGCGGCCGTCCGCCGGGCAACGCGAGGCGCTCGCTCGCCGCGCATTCGCTCGTGGGGCTGCGCCGGCTCGCGCTGACCTGGCGGCGCCGCGAGCACGCGGCCTGGTGGCGCGCGAACCACCCGCCCCATTTCACGGGCTGGCTCTGCATCCACCACTACGAGGGAAGCTGGACGGATTCCGGCGGGCCGTACTGGGGCGGCCTGCAGATGGATCTCTCCTTCCAGGCGACGTACGGCGGCTGGCTCCTGCGGCACAAGGGAACGGCGGATCACTGGAGCCCGCTCGAGCAGGTCTGGGTTGCGGTCCGCGCGTCCCGCGTGCGCGGCTTCTCGCCGTGGCCGAACACGGCGCACTATTGCGGCCTGACTTAGCGCGTTTTTGGCTCTAGTACGACCTCTTGGCGGCCCGTTCA
>VAXA01000090.1:7071-9273 GCA_005883365.1 Actinomycetota bacterium | reverse complement strand
TCCGCTGCCCGGACAGCAGGTCGAGCCGGACGGCATCGTCGGCGGCGCTGTCGTCGACCAGCGGAACGGTGGCCTCTACCTCGTGCACACGGCCTATACGGACGCTGCCGGGAATCTCGTCGGCGGCGGTGACGGCAACGGCAACGACAACGCGATCGTCGTCGACCGCTTCCCCGGCGGCTACAGCCAGACGGTCGCAACCCCGATTCCGCCGGGCTCGATCTCCCTCTGCAAGCCGTACAACCCGATTGGGCCGTGCACGAGCGAGACGGTTGTGCACGCGCCGCTCAACTCGAGCGGCGACAGCACGATCAACAACGGCCAGGACTTCGCCACCATGGCGATAGACCGCTCCGGGAACCTCTACGTCGTCTGGGCGCAGTCGCCGGTCGACTCCTCCGGAAACGTCGACGGCCCGACCGCGATCTACATGGCGACCTCGACCGACGGCGGAGCCAACTGGACGAAGCCGATCAATGTGTCTAGCCATGTTCCGGGTTTGCAGACGAACGTCTTCCCATGGCTCGCGGCGGGCAATGCGGGCCGTGTCGACCTCGTCTGGTACGGAACGCCGACGCTCGGCTCCTGTCCGAACGAGCCGTGCGGAGCCGGTTTCATCAACGGCACGTGGAATGTCTATATGGCCCAGACGCTGAACGCGGTCACGAGCAGCGGCGCGGCGAACGCGAACCCGAGCTTCACGACCGCGAGGGTGTCGGAGTACCCCGTGCATACCGGGACGATCTGCGAGTTCGGGATCGCCTGTACGACCGGCGGCGACCGGGGGCTCCTCGACTTCATCCAGGTGCAAGCCGACCCGAGCGGCGCGGCCGACATCGTCTACGCCGACGGAGCGAACGACGACTTCAACGGCGGCGAGACCTCCGCGCTCGTCGACTTCGTCCAACAGACCGGCGGCCCGGGTCTCTACGGAACGACGATAAGCGGCACGGCCCGATCGGGCTCGGCGCCCGGGTCGCCTGCCGCGTACTACGCGGCGAACGGCAGCGAGACGCCCGCCGCTCCCGGCTCGAGCATGCGCATCGTCAACTCCTCGGTGGCGAAGTCTGGGAAGAACTTCATCGTCACGATGAAGGTCGGCAGCCTGGCCAGCCTGCTCCCGGACCCGACGCTGGGAGGAAGCGACGCGATCTGGCTCACGCGCTGGGAGCTACCGAACCCGCACCCGACGGCGACGAGCCAGGGGCACATCTTCTACGCGGCGATGGAGTCCGACAACGGCGGCCCGCCGACGTTCTACGACGGCGACAGCGTCTGCGGCGTGTTCAGCACGCACTGCAAGGTGATCAACTATCCGCCTGCGCACACGATCAGCGGCAGCTACACGCCCTCGGGGACGATCACGCTGACGGTGCCGATGGCGGACGTCGGTGGCTCGGGCTCGCTCTACAGCGTCACCGGTGTCACCGGCACGCAGTCCGAGCCTGGCTCGACCGGCGCGGCGATCTTCAACGTCATCGACTCGACCCCGCCCTACAACGTGAAGTAGTGCGGGGCCGCACCCGCCGCGTCGCCGAGCGCGCGGGCGTAGGCTGGCCCGCATGAGCCTGCGGGCCAGCCTCTTCGCGGCGATGTACGACCGCATGTCGCGCAAGAGCGAGGAGGCCGGTGTGAGCGACATGCGCGATGACCTGCTCGCGGACGCTGGCGGGCACATCCTCGAGATCGGCGGCGGCACCGGCGCGAACCTGTCCCACTACGGCGCGAAGGTCGAGTCGCTCGTGGTCACCGAGCCGGACGACGCAATGCTCCGCCGGCTCCAGGACAAGGCGCGCGAGCAGGCGCCGCTAGCCAAGGTCGTGCAGGCGCCCGCCGAGAACCTGCCGTTCGAGGACGCAAGCTTCGATATCGTGGTCTCCACGCTCGTGCTCTGCGGGGTCGACGACCAGGAGCGCTCGCTCCGCGAAGTCCGCCGCGTCCTCCGCCCGGGTGGGCGCCTCCACTTCCTCGAGCACGTGCGGTCGGACGACCCGGCCGTCGCCCGCTTCCAGGACCGCATCAACTGGCTGAACCACCTCGTCGCCGGGTGTGACTGCAATCGGCGGACGCTGTCGGCGATCGAGGCCGCAGGCTTCACGGTCTCCCGCCTCGAGCAGACGGCGTTGCCGAAGGCGCCGAAGTTCGTCCGGCCCTCGATCGTCGGCGTGGCGGTCGCAGGCTAAGTAGAGGCGCTGCCGGCGA
>VAXA01000090.1:0-7064 GCA_005883365.1 Actinomycetota bacterium | reverse complement strand
GAGGCGACCGCGACGAGCGGCAGCCAGCGGAAGCCGCGCCGAAAGAGCGGGAACACGAGGAAGACGACGAGCTGCGAGATGAAGAGCGCGCCAAGCGAGGGCTTGAGCAGCTTGTCGTAGAAGGCCTCCGGATCGATCAGCGAAAACGCATCGGCGGCGACGAACGGGACCGCGATCCAGAGCAGGACGCGCCGCAGCGGAGGGCCGTGCAGCCAGTGCAGCAGGCGGCCCAGCGCTAGGTACTCCGCCACGATGAGCCCGAGCGTGCCCGCCGCGATCGCCAGCCCGACGGCGATTCCCAGCGAGCGATTGCCGTAGTAATGCGAGATCGCTTCGGCCGGGACCGGCGTGCGCAGCAGCGCCTCCGGCACGGTGGACATCGGCAGTGCCGCGATGAAGAAGCAAAGACCGACGACGGCGACCGCCGCCGCCACCCCGCGCCGCACGGTCTTGCCGCCGCCGCGCACCTCGGCGCCGAGATAGAGGGGCAGGCTCGCGCAGATGAACAACAACGCCGCTCCGCCCACCGCGCGGCCGGTCGGGTCGACGCTCGGCTCCGTGGCGAACCGCGTCGGCACGTGCGCGAACTCGACGCCGCCGAGGACGAGCATGAGCACGAGCTGCGCCGCGCCGATCACCGCTAGGGCCGCGAGGGCCCAGCGGACCGGCGCGAGGACGAGCAGGACGATCGCGATGGGGAGGATGAGCTCGAGCGGCCACCGGTATGGAACGATCCCGGGGAAGACGGGCGGCAGTACGTCGTAGACCACGAACGTGATCGTGTACGGGAGGTAGAGGAAATAGGCGAACGCCCAGATCCAGCCGTGCACCAGAGCAGCTCGCCGTCCCGCCGCCGCTGCGACGAACGCGGTCAAGCCACCGGGCGAGACGACGCGCCGCGAATAGACGAGCCAGAGCGCGAGCGGGGCGACGAAGACCGCGACCGCGAGCAGCACGACGAGCCCCGCTGACGCGATGCCCTCGTCGCCCGCCGTGGCGGGCAGGAAGTTCGGCAACGCGAGCGGCCCGCCGATCGACGCGATCGCAAAGCCGGCGAAGAGCAGCGGCGAGAAGCCGCCTGCAGAGCGGGCGTCCGCAGGATCAGTCCCCACGGCTACCTCTACCCGCCGAACGCCCGGAGTGGATTGGCCGGCGAATGGGGCAATCCGTCTGCGGGGACTCTGCGATTACCAAGAGGAACAAACACGCCAATGAAGGAGATCGATGTGAGGATCCTGCGCGGCAACTCCAATCGATACCAGCTCCGCTTGGTCGCGGTTGCGCTGTTCGCGCTGCTCGGGCTCGTCGCCGCCGGCTGCGGCGGCTCATCTGCGACGTCGCAGGACGGTGTCGCCGGAGCGAGCCACTCGACGAGCTCGGTGGCCGTGACGACGCGCACGATCAAGGGCCTGGGCGCCGTGCTCGTCAATCCAGCGGGACACACGCTCTACGTCTTCATGAAGGACCAGCACAGCCGTGTCACGTGCACGGGCTCGTGCGCGAGCTTCTGGCCCCCGCTGAAGTGGAAGAGCGCGAGCAAGCCGACTGCCGGTGGCACGGCGAAGTCGTCGCTCCTCGGGACGGACAAGAACCCGTCTGGCGGCCGCGTCGTCACGTATGCCAAGTGGCCCCTCTACACCTACGTGGGCGACAAGTCTGCGGGCCAGGCCACTGGCGAGGGCCTCAACCTCAGCGGTGGCAAGTGGTACGTCATCTCGCCCAAGGGGACCGTGATCAAGCACAAGCAGTCGTCCGGCGGTGGCACGACCACCAGCGGCGGCGGAGGCGGTTGGGGCTAGTTCCACCGAACGGAGACGGGCGCACGGCGCACCCCTGGCGCCGCGCGCCCCCCTCCGGGCCGGGAGCGAGGAGGCACGAGAGCACGACATGCCACCCAAGCAGCAAGATGCGCAGGCAGTTGTGAACTGGCGGCGTAGGGAGAGCGCTACGACCTCCACCAGCTGATCGAGCTCGTGGCACACGGCTGCTCACCGGCCCTTGCCGCACGCATCCTCTCGCCGGTCGAAGGGCACGACGCCGCTTAGCGCCGCCGGGCGAGCAGAAGCGCCGCCAGCAGCACTGCAGCGAGCTCGACGCCGCCCGCCGCCTCCTGCCAGCTTCCCCAAAACGTCTCCCGGTAGCCGAAGCGCCCCCAGCGCGTGCTGATCGCGAACGCGGCCAGCGTCCCGGCCGCGTAGCCGGCGACGGCGAGCAGCGCGAGGGCGTGCCGGCGCGCGAGGAGGGCAGCGCCGATCGCGATCCCGGCTCCGGCGTTGACGAGGAACAGGGCGCCGACCACGTGGACGCGGTGGAAGTAGTCGAACCACAGATAGAGATGGATCGCGCCCGCCGCGCCGACGAGAAGCGCCGTAGCCCACGTTGCGGTGTCAACTGCGGCGCTCGTCGCCCGGGCGGGCCTGCGCCGAGCCGTGAGATCGATGTACTGCGCCATCCCCAGCGCTTACGCATCGCGCCGCACCGCGGTTTGTCCTAGGGTGACGCGAGCTCCGATGGCGCGCTACATCCCCGACGAGATCGAGGCATACGCCGAGCGCTACACGAGCGCCCGGTTGGAGATCTTCGACCGCCTCGGCGCCGAGACCCGGTCGACCCAGGAGAACCCTCAGATGATGGTCGGCCCGATCGAGGGCGCGTTCCTCTCCTTCCTCGTCTCGATGACACAGGCGAAGCGCGTGCTCGAGATGGGAACCTTTACCGGCTGGTCGGCGATCGCCATGGCCCGCTCCCTGCCACCGGATGGGAGCCTCGTCACCTGCGACGTCAACGAGGAGACGACCGCCGTCGCGCGCCGGTACGCCGAGGAGGCCGGCGTGGCGGACCGGATCGACTTCCGGGTCGGTCCCGGCGTCGAAACCCTGGCCGCGCTGGAGGGGCCGTTCGACCTCGCCTTCATCGACGCCGACAAGGGCGGCTACGTCGACTATTACGAGGCGATCCTCCCGAAGCTCTCGCCGCACGGCCTGATCGCCGCCGACAACACGCTCTTCGGCCTCGACGCGGACGGCGAGAACGGCCGGCAGATAGCGCGGTTCAACGAGCACGTCCTCCGGGACGATCGCGTGGAGGCGGTGCTCCTCCCGTTCCGCGAGGGCGTGACCCTGATCCGCCGCTCCGGCTGACGATCCTCCGTCGAATGTGACGTAGCGGCTCGCTGACTGACTCGTCAGCACGCCTGGATCGGGTTGTGTGAATCCCTCTCGGGAGGACGACTTCTATGAGAAGTTTGCTGCTGCTGGCCGTGCTGGCCGGCGCCGCTGTGTTCGCAGCCCCGTTCGCGACGGCGAAGGCTCCGCCGCCCGGCGGCGGTGGCGGCAAGACGCCGTCGTTCGGCGGCGACATCGTGCTGCCGGGTGGGCAGGGCGCCGAGCCCTCGCTCGCGATCGACACCTCGCCGACCGCGAGCCGCGGGGACATCTACGTCGGCGCCATCGGCGACTCGAACGGCCCGCTCGAGTGGCACTCGTACGACGGCGGCAAGACGTGGTCGCAGCCGGTCCCCTTCGACACGAACGGCCCGCTGCGCGGCGAGGACCAGGACGTCGCGGTGAACACCAACGGCGACCTGCTCGCCGTCGACCTCGACGTCAGCTGGGCCTCGGTCCAGATCTCGAAGGATCAGGGCAAGAGCTTCGACGCCGGAACGCAGACGGCGCCCGAGGACGACCGCCCCTGGATCACGGCGGCCGGGCAGAACGTCTACGTCGCCTACCACGACTTCACCGCAGAGGCGCCGGTCGTGTGCACGTCGTACGACGGCGGCAGCACCTTCCCCAGCTGCATCCAGACGTTCGGCGCCGACCCCTCGGTGACGAACTGCGTCGAGAACACGATCCCGGCGCGGGCGCTGGCGATCGACCCAACGGACTTCTCGCTCAACTTCCTCTACTCGTGCTCGACGGCGGCGGAGAACGCGCAACACCCACCGTTCGGGCCGCTGCACGACTACTACCTCGCGCACTCGACCGACGGCGGCCTCACCTGGACGACGCACCCAGTCCTCCAGGCGGACACCTCGAACGGCAAGGCCCCGAGCTACGCGAACATCTTCGGCACCCTCGCGATCGACTCGGCCGGCAACTACTACACCCTCTTCGACGGCACGGCCGACGACCACAACGCCGACACGAATCCGTACCACGTCTACCTCGAGGTGTCGACCGACCACGGGCAGACGTGGAGCAAGCCGATCCAGGTCGACCACGACGCCAACGGCGCCGGCACGCACGTGCTCGCGCACCTCGCCGTGACGTCGGCCGGGAACATCGACGTCGTCTGGTACGGCTCGAGCGCCACCGGCGAGCCGAACGGCGTCTGCGGGACCATCGTCTCCCAGTCGCCGTGCACCGACTCGAGCGGCAAGCCCGACGGCTTCCCGCCGTACACCGATCCGGCGGCGCCGGCATGGAACGTCTACCTGGCGCAGTCGACGAACGCGCTCTCGGCGTCACCGACGTTCAAACAGGCCGTCGCGAATGCGAAGCCGACCCACTACGGCGAGATCTGCACGAACGGGATCGTCTGCGGCTCGTCCGACCGTTCGCTGCTCGACTACATCAGCGTCGCCGTCGACTGCAAGGGCCTGGCGCACATCGTCTACGGCGGGAACACGAAGGCACAGGAGACGGCCGATGAGACCTTCGTCCACTTCGCGAACCAGACCGGCGGCACGGCGCTCGCGCCGCCCGCGGCCTGTGCGACGCCGCTGCCATGAACGGCCGCTACCGCATCGGATCGCTCCTCCTTGTGGGCGCCTGCGCGCTCGTCTCCGGCGTGGCCGCCGGTGGAACGGCGGCGGGCCCTCCGCCGAGGGCCGGCTTCACCGCCGCTGTCCGGGCGGACGCGGCCGAGACCTCGACCGGCCAGAACGAGCCGCAGGTGACGGTCGACCAGTCCGGGACGGCATACGTCACGTGGCAGAGCGGCCAGAATGGCTCCGACGTCTCGAAGACGCGGGACGGCGTCAACTTCACGTACCTCGGCTATCCCGATCCGGCGACGCCGCCGGGCGTCATCGGCACGGGCGACATCGGCGACGTGACGCTCGCGCCGAGCTCCTTCCCGAACCCGGTTCAAGACACGACGGCCGACGCGAGCGGGAACAACGCCGTCTTCTGGGGCAACCTCGCCCAGGGTGGCCCGACGTGCGCGGAGACGCCGATCCAGATCCGCTCGGCCGCGACGATCGACGGCAGCACGTGGACGCGGCAGGCGACGGCGGGCTGTGAGCCGCTCCAGATCGACCGTCCCTGGCTCGCCGCCTACACGCCGCCGGCCTACCGCGGCACCGACCAGGCCGCGTCGCACACCGACCTCTACTACGAGTTCCACGACTTCGGGCTGTCGAACGTCTGGGTCGAGACCTCGACGGACGGCGGCCAGACCTGGGCGCCGACCGCGGTCTCAGCTGTCGAGCCGGGGTCGGTGCAGGCGCTGACGAGCACGTGCAACACGATCCCCGACGGTGTCGCCGTCGACCAGAACGGCGCGCACCAGGGCCGCATCTACGTGCTCTGGGAGACGAGCGACCTCAACGAGAACGCCGCGCAGGGCTGCGACTACACGCAGGCCGAGGCCTTCGACCACATCTTCCTCTCGTACTCCGACGACGGCGGGGCGACGTGGACGTCGCGGACAGTCTTCAACGACCCCTGCGACCCGAACCCGCCGCTGCCGCCGGCCGATCCGAGCTCCTGCCAGGACGTCTCGGAGCTCTTCAACTCGATCGCGGTCGACCAGGCCGGCAACGTCGACGTCGCGTACATCCGCCGTGACATCTCGAAGCCGCAGCCGGAGTACGACGTCTATGTCGCCACGAGTACCGACGGCAGCAACACGTTCGTCAACCACAAGGCGAACCTCGACACCGGCACGCATTACGAGCCGTGGGTCGTTGCGGGCGGGAACGGCGGCATCGACGTCGTCTATTACGACACGCCATACGTGCAGGGAGTGGGCGCCCTGAATAAACCGGCCGGCGCGCCGAGCAGCGCCGAGTGGACGGTGCAGATGTCACAGTCGCTCGACGGCGGCAAGACGTGGACGCAGTCGAACGTCTCCGGCCACCCGATCTACTTCGGGGACATCTGCTCGACGGGGATCTTCTGCGGCCTCGCACCCGACAGCTTCGACTGGGGCAACGACCGGATCCTGTTCGACGACTTCGGCGTGGCCGTCGGCCCGGACGGCGGCGCGCGCGTCGCGTGGACGGACGCGAGCGGCTCGTGGTCGGGCGCGTGCAAGCCGGGAGGGTCGATCTCCTGCCAGACGACGCACGTCGAGTTCGCCTGCCAGAAGAGCGGCCTCGGCGTCGCAGGCCAGAAGATCACCGGCTGCGGCCAGGCCAAGAAGCCCTAGAGCCGGCTCGATCCACCTGCGCCCAGGGCGGTCGACCGCCCTGGGCGCTGCCCCCTCCGGCCCTTTCCGCGAGCGCGATTTAAGAGCCCCGTAAGCAAAGCGGTTTATGCTCGGGCGGACTTCGTGCCGGTTCTCAGGGGAGGAAAACGATGACGGACCAGGCGGTGGCAGGGCTCGTGGAGACGGCTCGCGGGCCGGTGCTCACGCCGGACGACCCCGGCTATGACGACGCCCGCTCGATCTGGAACGGGCTGATCGACCGGCGACCCGCGGTGATCGTGCAGTGCAGCGGGGCGGCCGACGTCGTGGACGCCGTGAACTTCGCGCGCGAGCAAGGACTCGCGCTCTCGATCAAGGCCGGAGGGCACAACGTCGCCGGCAACGCTGTCAACGACGGCGGACTCGTGATCGATCTGTCGCAGATGCGGGGGGTCACCGTCGACCCGGCCAACCAGACCGTCCGCGTGCAGGGCGGCGCCACGTGGGGCGACTGCGACCGGGAGACGCAGCTGTTCGGGCTCGCGGTGCCGGGCGGCGTCGTCTCCACGACGGGTGTTGCGGGGCTGACGCTGCACGGCGGAATCGGGCATCTCCGCCGCAAGTACGGCCTCTCGATCGACAATCTCGTGTCGGTCGACATCGTCACCGCCGACGGGCAGTTCCGGCGGGCGAGCGCAACGGAGAACGAG
>VAXA01000089.1 GCA_005883365.1 Actinomycetota bacterium | reverse complement strand
CGTCGTCGTCCTGGCGCATCGCCTGCGAGAGAGCGTCGCGAACGGCTTCCCGGTAGGTCAGCTCAGGCATAGACGTTCTTGAGCGCGTCCTCGGGAGCCGGATCGGTGCCGTTCTTCGCGAACTCGACCGAGCCCTCGACGATCTCCGTCACCTCGGCGTCGAGGGCGGCGAAGTCCTCGTCCGAGACCTCGAGCTTGGCGCGCAGCAGCTCGATCGGATCGCGGGTCTCGCGCAGCTCCCGCGCCTCGTCCCGGTCGCGATAGACCTGCGGGTCGCCGATGTAATGGCCCGAGAACCTGATCGTCTCGAGGTGAACGAAGACCGGCCCCTCGCCGCCGCGCGCGTGGTCGAGCGCCTTGCGCGCAGTCCGGTAGACGACCTCGACGTCCTGGCCGTCCGCCTTCAATGCCTTCATCCCGAACGCCTTCGCGCGCTCGGAGAGATCGCGGATCGGCGAATGCTGCGACTCCGGGGTCGACTCGGCCCACTTGTTGTCCTCGAGCACGAACACGGCAGGGACCTGCCAGAGCTGCGCGAGATTGAGCGCCTCGTGGAACGTGCCGATGTTCGTCGCGCCGTCGCCGAAGAAGGAGAGCGCGACGCGCGGCTCGCCGCGTAGCTTGAAGGCGAGGGCGGCGCCGGTGATCTGCGGCAGCCCGCCGCCGACGACGGCGTTCGCGCCGAGGTTGCCGCGCTCGACGTCGTAGAGGTGCATCGAGCCGCCGTAGCCGTGCGAGCAGCCCTCCTGCTTGCCGTACAGCTCGGCCATCAGCTCGTTCGGGTGCGTCCCCTTCGCGAGCGTGTGGCCGTGCGCGCGGTGCGTCGAGGCGATGACGTCGCCGTCCTCGAGCGCGCGGCAGACGCCCACGGCGCAAGCCTCCTGGCCGATCGCGACGTGGAGGAAGCCCGGCAGGTCGCCGGCGCGGAAGCGCTCCTCGACCTTCTCCTCGAAGCGGCGGATGAGCAGCATCTCCCGCAGCACGTCCTGGAGCTCGCTCTTCCCGAGGCTCGTCCTGTGCTGCTCCACAGCCATGGGCCGGAGTGTACGGTTGGCGCCGTGCGGCTCGTCGAGCAGTGGAACGGCATCGAGAGCGGCCTGGATCCGAGGTGGAACGACCTCCGCTTGAGCCTCCGGATCGGCGCCGAGGAGGCGCGCGAACGCGCCGCTGCGCTGCTCGGGCCGGCGGGTCCAGGCCTTGCGGGCGACACGGTTCGGTTCTACGTCGCGCGCGGCGGCCACGGGATCGGACCCGAGGCCGCGCGGCGGCTGCTCGGCCGTATCGACGCGGAGGGAATCGGCGGCGCGCTGACGCTCGTCGGGTCGAGCGAAGCCGAGGCGCCGCCGCAGGTCGCCCGCACGACGCTCGCAGCCGAGTGGCAGGCGGCGCAAGAGGTGCTGCCGTCCGACTGGAGCGACCTGGTCGCCGAGCTCGAGCTCGACTCGAGCGCCGACGTCGACCGCGGCGCCGTCCTCTGCGCGCCGCTCAACCCCATCCAGTCGACAGGACGGCCCGGCTTCCGCTTCCGCTGCGCGAGCGCGCGCGGTTACGGGGCCTCGGCCGGGATGGTCGGCCGCTGCCTCGCCCGGCTCGACGAGGCCGGGATCACCGGCCACATCCGGATCACGCAGTCGCTGAGCGACGTGCACCCGGTCGGCACGCAGGGCGCGACCTTCATCGGCGGCCGGCGCCCCACCTGATGCGGCCGATTACGGCCCCTCCCGTCGTGGTAAGAACGACTCCATGAATGGCGGCTTAGGGCTATCAGGCGCGACCAAGCGCGTAGCCGACCACGCACGCTCGCTCGTCCGGCTCGAGCTGCAGCTCGCGGGCGCCGAGGTGAAGCGGCGGCTGGCGGCGCTGGGCCTCGGCATAGCGCTCACCGCCGCGGCGGCGCTGTTCGCTGTCACCGCACTCGCCTTCGGCCTCGCCGCGGCAACGGCCGCAATCGCGATCGCGCTGCCGGTCTGGCTCTCGCTGCTCATCATGTTCGGCGGCCTGCTCCTGCTCGCCGCGATCCTCGGAGGAATCGGGGCGGCCCTGCTGCGGAAGGGCGCGAAGCCGGTTCCCGAGCAGGCGATCGAAGAGGCACGGCTGACCACGGAGGCGCTGCGCAATGGCGACGGAGTCTGAGCTCCGGCGCGAGATCGCGGACGAGCGCCGCGAGCTCACGAACGCCGTCGCCTCGCTGCGGGAGGAGCTCGGTCAGACGGCCGAGCGCGGGAAGAAGCTCGGCACGGCGTTCGGCGCCGCCACCGGAGTTACCCTCGCCGCCAGGACGCTGCTTCGTCTCCGGCGGCGCGCGAAGCGCTAGCCGTCTAGGCGCGGAGCGTCGCGCCGAAGCGCGCGGAGACGGCGTCGACGATCGACGCGCTCACCGGTGCGACGTCCTCGTCCGTCAGCGTCCGCTCGAGGGAACCGAACGCGAGCCGGAACGCGAGCGACCGCTTCCCTTCGCCGATCGTCTCCGGGTCGCGGTACTCGTCAAAGACCTCGAGCTCGCGCAGTAGTTGGCCGGCCGCCTCGCGGATCGCGGCGAGGAGCTCCGCGGCGGACACGTCCTCGTCCACGACGAAGGCGAAGTCGCGGCGCACCTCCGGGTACGGGCTCACCTCCTCGAAGGCCACGACCTGCGGCGCGGCCTCCCCGAGCGCGTCGAGGTCGAGCTCGAACGCGCCCCACGTCCCGTCGAGCAGCGCCGGATGGAGCTCGCCGAGCCAGCCCTCAGTGGTTCGAGCTGACTTCCCGGGGTGAAGGTACGGCTCGCTCGTCCGCTCGTAGCTCGGTTCCACGCCCAGCGCGGAGTAGATCTGCTCGACCGCCCACTTCGCCTCGGCGAAGCCTCCGTCGGCGATGCCCGCGACGTGCCAGTGCTCCTCCGGCAGCGGCTCGCCGACGTCGCGGTAGACGCGCGCCACCTCGAACAACGCCACGTCGTCTTCGCCCGCGTCGGCGTTGCGGCGGGCAGGGTCGAGCAGCGAGGCGTAGAGGACGGTGCGGACCGCTGCCGCCTCGGCCGAGAGCGGCTCGGGAAGGCGGAGATCGCCGTCCGCGACGAATGTGGACGTGTAGACCTCGGCGTAGCCGGCGCCCACGAGCACGTCCTCGACCACGCGCCGCAGGCGCTGTGGACGCGTCAGCCGCCCGAACATCGCGTCGCGTCGCGGCAGGGTGAACGGGATCTCGGGCAGCTTGAAGCGCGCGACCTCCTCGATCAGGTCGACCTCGCGCGTCACGTCGCGCGCCCGCCAGGTGGGCACCCGGAAGCCCGACTTCAGCTGCTCGAAGCCGAGCCGGCCGAGGATCTCCGCCTGCTCCTGCGCCGCCACCTCGAGCCCGATCAGCTCGCTCGCGCGCTCCGGCCGCAGCCGGATCACCGCAGGCTTGGGCATCGCCGCCTGCACGTCCTCCGCCCCGGTCCAGCGCCCATTGGCGAGCTCGACGATGAGCTGCGAGGCGTAGGTGGCCGCTTGTCCTGCGACGTATGGGTCGACGCCCTTCTCCCAGCGATTCGACCCCTCGGTGCGCAGCGCGTGCCGCTCGGAGCTGCGCAGGATCCCGATCGGCTCGAAGTTCGCCGCCTCGAGCAGGACGTTCGTCGTCGAGGCGGAGACCTCCGTCTCCTCGCCGCCCATGATCCCGGCGAGCCCGACAGCGCGCTCGCCGTCGGCAATCACGAGATCCTCCGCGCTCAGTGTGCGCTCGACGCCGTCGAGCGTCCGCACCTTCTCGCCCTCG
>VAXA01000002.1 GCA_005883365.1 Actinomycetota bacterium | reverse complement strand
CCGAGCCGGTAGCGCCCGGTCGCCGCGACATGCTCGACGAGACCGGATTCGACGAGCGTCGCGAGCTGCCGCGATGTCGTGCTCGCGCTCGCTCCCAGCCGCCGCGCGATCTCGTTCGTGCCGAGCGGGGGCTCTTCGGCGAGCACGTCGAGGATCGCGAGCGACCGCTGGGTCGAGGCGACCCGCGCCGTCGAAGGTTGACCCGTCTTCGCCATTCGCGTAGCGTTTCACTCTACAGGATGCAATTGCGCAGAACGGGATAATGTCGTTCCTGCTCAGCTGTCCGCACTGCGGTCCGCGCCCGGTTGACGAGTTCCGCTTCCAGGGCGAAGTGACTCGCCGGCCAGGCCCCGACGCGTCGCTGCGCGAGCTCACCGATTACGTCTATTTTCGGGACAACGTCGCAGGCGTTCAGCGCGAGTGGTGGTATCACCGCACCGGCTGCAAGGTCTGGTTCGTCGCCGAGCGCGACACGCGGACGAACGAGGTGCTGCGCACCGAGATCCCGTCGCCGGCGGGCGCGGCGGCGCCGCGGTGAGGCTCCGCTCGCAGCCGGGCGAGCGGATCGACCGCAGCCACCCGATCCAGTTCACCTACGCGGGGAAGGAGCTGACCGGCTTCGCGGGCGACACGGTCGGCTCGGCGCTCTTCGCGGCCGGGCGGCGCGTCTTCTCGCGCAGCTTCAAGTACCACCGGCCGCGCGGGTTGCTCTGCTGCTCCGGCCGCTGCCCGAACTGCATGATGACCGTCGACGGCGTCCCGAACGTGCGCGTGTGCGTCGAGCTGCTGCGCCCCGGCGTCGACGTGCGCGACCAGAACGTCCTGGGGTCGGCCGACCGCGACCTGCTCGGGGTGGTCGACAAGGTCGGCGGTCCGTTCACCCCTGTCGGCTTTTACTACCGCACGATGATCCGCCCGCGGCGCGCGTGGCCGTTGTACGAGAAGGTGCTGCGGAACCTCGCCGGTCTCGGCCGGATCGGTGACACGAGGAACGGTCACGGCCGCTTCGACACCGTCCACCGGCGCGTGGACGTGCTCGTGATCGGCGGCGGACCCGCCGGGAGGGCCGCGGCAGCCGCGGTCGACGGCGACGTGCTTCTCGTCGACGACCGGGTTGGCCACGACGCCCCATACGACGTGCTCGCGCCGGCGACCGCGCTCGGGATCTACGAAGGCGGCCTCGTCCCCGTTGCCGCTGGGAACGTCCTCTACCGGATCCGCGCAGGCCGGATCGTCGTCGCCACGGGGGCGCTCGAGCAGCTGCTGCTCTTCTCCGGCAACGACCTCGTCGGCGTCATGCTCCCCGACGGCGTCCGGCGGATGGTGGACGAGTGGGCCGTCAAGCCGGGCGACCGGGCGGTCCTCGTCGGCGAGGGTGCGGTGGGAGTGAAGCTGCAACTCGCCCGCGCCGGGGTCGAGATCGCCGCCGCGTCACTCCGGCCCGAGAGCCTTTCTGCGCATGGCCGCCGCGGCCGGCTCACGTCGGTCCTCCTCGACGGCGAGCGGGTCGACTGCGACCTGCTCGTCGTCTCCGGTGGGCTCCAGCCGGCCTACTCGCTGCTCGCGCAGGCAGGGGCGCGGATCGAGTACGAACCGCGGCGCGGCATCTTCGTGCCGACGGAACTCCCGGACGGAGTCGCGGTCGTCGGGGCCGCCGCCGGCGGGATCGACCAGACGCCGGTTGCCGCGGTGCTCGACGGTCGCGGGGACAAGTGCTTCGTCTGTATCTGCGAGGACGTCACGACCAAGGACGTCAAGCGCGCGCTCGCGGAGGGCTTCGACTCGATCGAGCTCGCGAAGCGGTACACCACCGTGACGATGGGCCCATGCCAGGGCAAGCTCTGCCAGCTGGCCGCGACGAGGCTTCTCGCGCGCGAGACGGACACCGACGAATCGGCGATCGGCACGACCACCGCCCGGCCGCCCTGGACGCCGGTCGAGCTCGGGCTCCTCGCAGGGCGCCACCACGAGCCGGCCAAGCGCACGCCGCTCCACAGCCGTCACGAGACCCTGGGCGCAGAGATGATCTGGACCGGACAGTGGCGACGGGCGTTCCAGTACGGCGACCCGGCCGCCGAGGTGCGCGCCGTCCACGAGTCTCTCGGCCTGATCGACGTGTCGACCCTGGGCAAGGTGCTCGTGGAGGGCCCCGGCGCGCCCGCGCTCCTCGACCGCCTCTACCCGAACCGCTTCTCCGACCTCAAGCCGGGGCGGATCCGCTACGGCGTGGTCACAAGCGACGGCGGCCGGATCATGGACGACGGCACCGTCGCGCGGCTCGGCGACGAGCTCTTCTACGTGACGACGACCTCGACCGGCTCGGAGGGTGTGGTCGAGTGGTTCGAATGGTGGAACGCGATCTGGGGGTACGACGCGGAGATCGTCAACGTCACCGGCGCGCTGGCGGCGATGAACCTCGCCGGCCCGAGGGCGCGCGAGGCGCTCGCTCCGCTCACCGGCGCCGACCTCGCCAACGAGTCGTTCCGCTATCTCGACGCGAAGGAGATCGCCGTCGCCGGCGTCCCCTGCCTGGCGCTGCGAATCGGCTTCGTCGGCGAGCTCGGCTACGAGCTGCATTGCCCGGCGGCCGACGCCGGAGTGGTGTGGGACGCGCTCGTCGCGGCCGGCGCCACGCCGTTCGGATTGGAGGCGCAACGCGTCCTGCGGCTGGAGAAGGGACACGTCATCGTCGGCCAAGACACCGACTCCGAGTCGAACCTCGTCTCGGCGCGCATGCAGTGGACGATCAAGGACGACAAGCCCGACTTCGTCGGCAAGGGCGCCGTGCCGCATCTGCAGGTGCGCGAGCGGCTCGTCGGCTTCACGGCCGACGTCCTGCCGCCGGAAGGCGCACAAGTGGTGCGCGAGGGTCGCATCGCCGGCCGCGTGACGAGCGCGCGCGTCAGCGAGCGCGTCGGCCGCGTCATCGGGCTCGCGTGGGTCGAACCGGAGATCGCGGAGGAGGGCGCGACGATCGCCATCCGCGTCGACGGGGCGATGCGTGACGCAGCGGTGACGCTGGCAGCGTTCTACGACCCGGAAGGAACGCTGCTCCGCTCGTGACACGCCTGGGATTTCTCTCGCCGGTCTCGCCGCCCCTGAAGATCCTCGAGGTGCGTGGCGGCATTCCCGACGGGGCGATCCCGATCGGCCCGGACCGCTCCCTCGTCGTCGGCGACTCCGCGGCAGACCTCGACGGCTACCGCGTGTACGACATGAGCGCCGCGCTCCTCGCGATCGAAGTCGAGAGTGAGAAGCTGTTGCGGCGGATCACGGAGCTGACCGAGTTCCCGGCGGCAGGATCGATCCTGCGCGGCATCCCCGCGGTGATCGAGCGGCATGCCGGCGGGTTCCGTCTGTTCGTGCCGCAGGAGCTCTCGCAATACGCGAGCGAGACGATCGAGGACCTCCGGAGCGGGTTGTGAAGGACATCTTCCGCGTCCGCCGGATGTGGCGCCCCCGCAGCGAGCTGAAGAAGCGCTACGACGTGGTGATCGTCGGCGGCGGCTCGCACGGGCTCGCGACCGCGTACTACCTCGCGAAGAACCACGGCATCACGAACGTCGCCGTGCTCGAGCAGTCCTACATCGGCTCAGGCGCGGCCGGCCGCAACACGACGATCATCCGCTCGAATTACCGGACACCGGAGGGTGCCGAGTTTTACAAGCGGAGTGTCGAGCTCTACGAGCGGCTTTCGGGCGAACTCGACTTCAACCTGATGTTCTCCCAGCACGGTCACCTGACGCTCGCCCACACCGACAGCTCGCTGCGCGTGATGCAGGAACGCGCGGAGGTGAACCAGATCCTCGACATCGACTCTCGGGTCGTCTACCCGGAGGAGATCGCCAGGCTGTGTCCGCAGCTCGACCTCTCCGACACGCCGACCTGGCCGATCATGGGTGCGCTCTACCACGCCCCGGGCGGCATCATCCGGCACGACGCCGTCGTCTGGGGCCTCGCACGCGGCGCGGACCGGGCGGGGGCAGAGCTCCATCAGAACACCACCGTCACCGGCATCGAGACGGACGGCGGCCGCGTCACTGCCGTGCAGACGAACCGCGGACGCGTCGAGGCCGACGTCTTCATCAGCGCCACGGCCGGCTGGTCGACGCTCGTCTGCGGGATGGCCGGCGTGCGACTGCCGATCACCACGCACATCCTGCAGGCGTTCGTGACGGAGCCGGTCAAGCCGTTCCTCGACGTGATCATCGTCTCGGCGCAGATGCACGTCTACGTGTCGCAGACCGACCGCGGCGAGTTCCTGATCGGCGCCGAGATCGAGCCGTACACGACCTACAAGTCGACCGGCACCTTTTCCTTCCTCGAGTATTCGGCACGCCACGTGCTCGAGCTGTTCCCGCAGCTCGAGCGCCTCAAGGTGCTGCGCGCCTGGACGGGGCTCTGCGACCTCTCGCCCGACTACAGCCCGATCCTCGGGGCGACCGAGCTCGAGAACTTCCACCTCTCCGCCGGCTGGGGGACGTACGGATTCAAGGCGGCGCCGATCGTTGGCACCACGCTCGCGGAGCTCGTTGCGAGCGGCAAGACACCCACCCTGATCGCCCCGTTCGCGCTCGAGCGCTTCCACAGCGACACGCTCGTCTCCGAGCTCGCCGCGGCCGCCGTCTCGCACTAGGAGGGTGCCGCCTGACTTAGAAGCTACCGCGAGCCGGTCCCTTCATTGAGTTAGCCCGGAACGGTTCCCAGCGCGAGCCAGGCGCGCGCCGGCAGCGTGAACGGGCCCTCGGGCAGGGAGGCGCGCACGGTGTCGCGCAGCGTCGCCTTGCCGGCATCGTCGAGCGAGGCGTAGAAGGCGCCGCTGGAGGGACCGCCGGCGCCGGTGAACGGCTCCCAGTAGTCGTC
>VAXA01000310.1 GCA_005883365.1 Actinomycetota bacterium | reverse complement strand
GCGGGCCCTGGACGCGGCTGCGGCGCTCGCCGAGGCCCGCCAGGCACCCGTCGCAGCCCGGATCTCGTGAGGCTCGTCGCGTTCGCGACCGCCCTCGCGGCCGGTGTCGCATCCTCGTTCCCGGCGGCCGCCGCCGCCGCGCCCTCGCCGGTCACCGCCTGGTACATGTACGGCTCGTCGGCGAGTGAGCTGAAGTCCTACGCCTACGCGCGCGGCTGCGACTTCGCCCGGGCGCAACCGGGCACCGGGCTCCGCATCCTCCTGCTCGACTTCGGAGCGGCGAGAAAGCTCGACTCGAGCATCTGGGGCGCGGTCGACTTCAGCAACACGCGGTTCTCGAACGCCGAGATCGTCGCGGCCCTCGAGCGAGCCGCCGACGGGTACCACAACTGCCATGTCCGGGGCGGAGTCGAGATCGTCTACGGGAACAGCAACTACCACCTGTCCAGCTCGGGCATGTCGACCACCGACGCCTGGTGGGCGGGATATCACCAGGCGGAGCGCGCCGAGCAACTCTCCGACTACCAGGCGGCAAACGGATACGACAGCCAGACGGCCGACGCGGCCGCCGACATGGAGCCGAGCTGGGACGGTGCGTTGATCACGAGGCAACTCGTAAGCGGTAACGAGGCTCAGGGCTGGGCGCTGTACTACGACTTCGGCTCGGCGGACGGCTGCCCGCAGAGTGGGAGCGGCGACGGCCCCTGCAACAACGGCTGGCGCGTCGGCGACGTCGGCTACGTGTCGTTCTCCGGGCTCGCGCTGCCCCTGCCGGAGATCTACTACTCCGCCAACGCGAACCAGTGGACAGTCGTCCGGAAATGGTGGGACGGCACCCAGGGCGGCAGCTATTTCTTCGGAGGGGTGACTGCCTCGACCGGGGTGGGGCTGGCGCCTGCCGCGGCGTGGAACACGCTCAATTCCCTCAACAGCGGCCTCGTCGAGCCGGAGCTCGTGTGCGTCGGCTGTTGAACGTACGGCTGGTCGCGGCGGCGCTCGCCGGTCTCGCCGTGGGAGCAGGAGGAGGCTTCGCCGTGGCCCATGCGGTCGGCGTCGTCCCGGCCGAGAAGGCTGCCGCCCTCGAGCGTCTCGCATCCGTCGCCACGACCGACTCGAACACCGAGCCGGCCCCTGCTCCGGCACTCGACCCACGCCCCATCCCCGCCCGGATGCTGGGGACCGACGTGCCCGTGCCCGTCTCGCCCTCGGTCTTGCAGGCGCGCAACGGTTGGCTCGTGAGCGACGGCAAGACGCTCGTTGCCGTCTACGCGGGCGCAGCGGGCGACGACCCGGCCGTGGGCCGCCTCGCGATCGTCCGCCAGGACCTGGTCTCCGGGAGGCAGACGGTCCAGGTGATCGGCGCCGGGCGGACGGGCGCGCTCACGATCACCGCCGCACCGCTCGGTAGCGCGGTCGAGACATCCGCGCAGACGGGAAACATCGGGCTGCGGGCAGCCGACGGCCGGCTGCTCGTGCTGGACCTCGGCAACGGCAAGCTCTTACACGGGTCTCAGACGGCGCTGGTACGTTGACCGCCCTGCGGCCGGCCCCGATCGAGTGACTCAGCTTCCTATTCGCTACGCCGATAGCACCGTTGCAACTGCGGTGATGCGGCTTCTCTCCAATCGGAAGATCCAGCTCGTCCTGAACGGCGGCTTCGGGCTCGTCCTGCTCGCGGTCGCCTTCTTCAGCGTCCGCCACTTCGTTGGGGGCGGCTGGCCGATCCATCACGCGGACCCCATGCTTGTGTCCGGAGCAGCTCTCCTCTTCCTCGCCGCCTACGCCTTCAAGGCGTGGGGCTGGCAGCGGCTCTTCCACGCGAGCGAGCGGCCGACAGCGCATGCCCTGGCGTTCGCGGGCGGCGCCGCGTGCGTCGGCGGGATCGCGCTGCCGGGCCGCGTCGACGACGCGATCCGCATCGCGATCGTGAAGCGCTATCCCGGCACGAAGACCGGCCTCGGAACGCTCGGCGTGAGCCTGATCGTGCTGGGCATGCTCGACAACGCGGCGCTGACCCCGATGGCCTCGGTCGCCGCCGCCGGGTCGAGTCACTGGACGACGCGCGCCGGCTTCGCCGTGGTCGCTGCGGCCGGGATCGCCGCGGCCGCCGTCGTCGCGTTCCTGCCGCAGATCGCCCGCCTGCCGTTCGTCACGCGCTGGCGCTTCGGCCGGTGGCTCGCCGAGCACATGCACTGCACGAAGGAAGCGTGGGCTGCCTGGCTGCTCATCTCGGTCTCGTGGAGCCTGCGCGGCCTCGCCGTCTTCCTGCTCCTGAACGCGCTCTCAATGCCCGGCTCGTTTGTGCTCGCGTTCGCGTTCCTCGTTGCTTCTGCGGCGTCGGCCGCCCTCCCGATCGCGCCTGCGGGCGCCGCGACCCAGGCCGGCGCGGGCGCCGCGATCCTCGCCCTCAGCGGGGTCGGCACCGCGCACGCCGTCGCCTTCTCGATCGCCGCGCAGGCGCTCGTCATCGTGACCGGCGCAGCGGTCATTCTGCTGATCGCAGCCTGGCAATTGGCGATCCGAGTGCGTCCGCGCCTCGCGCGCGCGGCAGCGGCCTAGCCGGCTTCCGCAGCCACAGCAGGGCCGCTCGCAACGAAGTCCCGCTGCCGCACGAGCACGAGCGCGAGTAGCGCGCCCGCGAAGAGGACGATCGAGGCGACAAGAAGGATCTCGTTCAGGCCGCTGATGAAGGCCGCGTCGGCGATCTTCGCGGCTTGCTCGCGGGCCTGCGCCGGTACGGCCTTGAGCGCCTGGCTCGTCGCGCCCGAGGAAACCGCCTGCGCGAACCGGTCGACCTGCCCGGCCGGCACCTTGCCGGACGCGGCGAGGTGCGACGCGATCCGGCTCTGGAAGATCGCGCCCAGCGCAGCGAT
>VAXA01000088.1 GCA_005883365.1 Actinomycetota bacterium | reverse complement strand
TCCCTGATGGGGTGCAGGTGATGCTGTCGTACTTGAACCCCGACGGATCCGATGTGGATTCGCTGACCGTGTAGGTGCCAGGTTGCAGATGGGTCTCATCGACCGTGTTCCCGGCGCTGTTTTGCGCGGGGAGAGTGCTGCCCAACGTCTTACCGGTGTTGCCGGCGTCGTTCAGGCAGAAGCTGCCGTCGGACTGCACGCCCGCAGTCGTGTTTGCCGGCGTGGTGCAAATGACGCCGCCGGCGGCCGAGTTCGCGGGCAGGGTCGACGTGAAGTTGAACTGCTGGTCGAGCCCGCGCGGGTTCGTCTGCTTGATGATCTTGATCTCGCCGCAGGTCGCACGGCTCACGACCTCGACGTCCTCCGGGTTCGAGCTGAAGCTCGACCCCGAGGAGCGGGACACCCAGGTCTGGTTGGCGAAGCAGGGTAGCGTCCCACTTCCTCCGGCCTTAACGGCCTGGGTGAGGTTGATCCCGAACTCAGTGAAGGAGTTGGCAGGAAGCGTTGTGTCGTTGATGCCATTGTCCGTGCCATCGATCTGGGTCGTGTTCTCGCCCCCGTCGAAGTACGTTCCGCTGATGTTCTGCTGGTTGCCCCAACAGGGGGTGCCTTGGTCGTTGGCTAGGTAGCAGGTCCCGCCTGACGCGCTATTGATCCACGTCAAGGAGTGGAGCTGGGGCGTGCCGCCACCGTTCACGAAGTCGAACGCGAGGAAAACGTCGCCAATCGTGTGACAGCCATTCGTCTTCTGGCTGAAATAGACGTTGCCGCTGACGTTGCCGTTCACCTTCGGCCGGATCGTGCCACCGTAGAAGTACAGGTCGTGCCCCTGGTCGCTGTTGAGGTTGGGGTCCGCCTCCGTGTACTCGACGATGTTCGTCCACTCGTCCTTCGGCGGGTTGTTCCCGCTGTTGAGTGTCACGCAGGGGTCGTCGAACTTCGTCCCCGACTTGAACTGGTCCTCGGTCGTACCGACACTGGTCGTGCCGTGATCCGCCCACGTCTGGGTTGCCCCTGTCGTGGCTTTACAGCCCGTTGGGCTTGCCACGCTCGTCGAGAAGCCAGCCGTGTTGGTCGCACCCGCGAAGCAGTTCCAGTCAGTGCTCGTGGGCGGGTTCGCGACCGTTTGCCGGCCGCGCTGATTGCCGAGACCAGACACAGCAGGAAGAGCCAGTGTCTACGCCGGCTTCCTGTCGGCCCTATCACTTTCCTTCCCATCTGATGACGCCTCCTATCCCCCTGGAAGGCGGCGAGCCGCCGCATCGCTCGACTCGGTCGCCGTCCACAACCCCTGTGGACAACATGAGCCTTGCGCGAAACGCAGTTCGCTACAAGGGATCGGGCCCGGTCCGGGCGCTGGTGATTCGCAGCGCCCAGCAGCGGGGATTCAGCGGCTTGTCAGCTTTTCGAGGTCTCGCGGAAGAACGCGACTGCCTCGTCGCGGTCGGCAACTCCGAGCTTCTGCACGATCGCGGAAATGTGGGCGCGAATGCCGCTCGGCTTCAATTGCAAGCGGCGCGCGATCTCCCGGGTGGACATCCCGTCGGCGAGGCCGACCAGCACGTCCCATTCCCGGCTCGTGAGCCGCGGCCCCAGCTCGCCGGCGAGCGCCGTGGTACGGAAGCGCGGGTCGGTTCCGTGGAACTGCTTCACCAGGCGTGTGACGAGCCCACGCGGGATTGCAGCCCTCCCTTCGGCGGCGTCGCTCAGCGCACGCGGCAGGGTGCGCAGGTCGATGTCCTTGAGGAGATAACCAACGGCTCCGGCGCGGAGTGCAGCGAAGAGGCTGGCATCGTCGGCCGACACCGTCAGCATCACGATCTTCGTCGTGGGCAAGCGTGCCGCGATCTCCCACGCGGCCGCCACTCCACCGCCGGGCATTCGGATATCGAGCAGGCAGATGTCGGGCTTCTCCTCGAGGGCGAGCTGCACTGCGTGCGCGGCGTCCGCGGCCTCGGCGCAGACGTCCATACCGCCCTCGGCGAGCGCCCGCCGGACGTCCTCCCGCGTCGGCGCATGGTCGTCTGCCACGAGCACGCGAAGCTGCCGGATCGGCTCGGCGGCGGTCACAGCTCCAGCTCGACCTTGGTGCCGGCTCCTCGGCGCGAGTCGATGCGCAGCTTCCCTCCGAGCGCCTCTGCCCGTTCCTTCATCGTCACGAGCCCGTAGCCGGGCCGTGGTTGCTGGTCGTCGAAGCCGGCTCCGTCGTCGACGATCTCGAGCCGCATGCCCTCCTCGAGACGCTCGAGGTAGAGGCGCAAGACCTCGGCCCCACTGTGGCGTGCCGCGTTCGCCACGGCCTCGGAGGCAATTCGCACCACGGCCTCTCTCTCCCGCGGCGAAAGGGCTATGCCGGTCGCCAGCTCCATGTCGACGGCCGCGCCGTAGCGGCGAGCCGCCTCCTGCGCCGCCTGGGCGAGCGCCCGCTCCAGCGGCTCGTCCGCCCTCGTCGCCGCGAGTGCGCCGACCACGCGGCGCGACTCCTCCTGCGCGCGGCCGATGCCGCGGAGGATCCGCTCGACGAGTTGCGGCTCCGCACCCTGCTCCGGAAGGAGCCTCGCGTTCCGAGCGATGAAGGCGATCTCCTGGGCCAACCCATCGTGCACGTCGCGCGCAAGCCGGCGGCGCTCCTCGAGCGACGCGGCTGCGACGACGCTCGTCCAGTACGAGGCGATCTCGCGCGCCGCCCCGATCAGCAGAGCGAGGTAGAAGCCGAGACGGAACACGTCGCCCGTGTAGACCCAGGTCGAATAGAGCGACGGATGGAAGAAGTAGTTGACGCGGCTCGCCCCCGAGAGGATGCACGCGATCGCGAGCCAGCCACTCAGCTCGTCGTCAGTGAGGCGGTGGCGCCGCGTGAAGCCAAGCGCCGCGAGGAGGTACAGAAGCGCCAGGCCGAGTTGCCATGTGCCGACTAGGCTCGGATGAGCCCCACCGGCGGGAGCGGACGCTGAGATGCCATGCGGCAGGAGGGTCCGGTACGCGACCATCGGCACGGTCCCGGCAATCGCGAGGGCCAGCGTGGCGCCGAAGACCACGAGCGGCCAGCGGCGGCCCGAACCGAGCCGTCGACGCGGCAGGAGTGCCGCGACGGAGATGAGCAGCGCCGCAAGCCCGCCCGTGAAGAGAAAGCTCCACTCCGATGCGCGGTTCGACTGCAGGTCGAGTACGGCCGGAAGAGCAGCGAAGGCGAAGTTCGAGAGCGCGAGCAGCGAGAGCCCCGCGGAGAGGACCAGTTCGTCGAGGAACCCTGTGCGCCAGAAGCGGCCGAGGAGCAGAAAAGCGGCGGCGGCGGCGGTGAGCGCCGCGGTCGTCTCGAGGGCGACGTGGAGGCCCGGAGCCCGATACGCGACGTTGAGCTTCGCGACGAACGCGATCGCAATCGTTGCACCGGCGGACGCCACCGCGCAGGCATAGGCGAGCCTTCGGAGCCGCAGAACCACGCCCTTACTAGACACCGTCACGCCGCCTGCAGGGAGGCCTTTTCGGCTGGACCCAACCGCCCTTTCGTCTACGGGGAAACAGGCGTCTGGGGCGGAATCGCGGGAGAGACGGCGAAGTCAGGAGTTTCGCCCATGAACATCACCCAGCTACCACTGGACGAGCCCCTCTCGCCCGAGCTCGTTCTCGTCCTCCCGCCGCACCTGCGAGCCCAGGCGCTCGCGCTGCTTGGGCCCCCAGTCTGGCCGGCGCCGCGGCTGCGCGTCGTCGAGGCCCCCGCACCGCTCGTCGAGGCCCCCGCACCGCTCGACGAGCCGTTCGTACGATCTCTGGGCGGACTTCTCGCGGCACGCGTCGTCCACCTCGGAGTGATCTTCGTCGCCGTGACACTCGTGACCCTCGCCATGTCGGTCGTCGCGCACGCGGTCCGGTGACGAAGCGCCTGCAAAACACGGCCCATCGATCTGGCGGCGGGTCCTGGTCCTTCGGGCCGGTCGAAATCTCGCGCACGCGGCTACACAGAAGGGGTATGGAAGCCCGCCTGACCCCGCGGCGCCTCCTCGTGTGCGCCGCAGCGATCGTGGCCCTCGTCTCGGTGACGAGCGCGTGCGGCGGCGGAGGTGACGCCCAGGCAGCAGCGAAGGATCCGCCGCTCGTCAAGTACTCGGACTCCCGCCTCAGCTTCAGCTATCCGTCGGCCTGGACCGCGTACCCGTACAGCGGGCATGGCGAGCTCCACTTCCAGCCGATCGTCTACGTCAGCACGCAGCCGGTGCACGAACCGTGCTCGACGCACGGGAACACGACGAGCTGCGGCTTCCCCGTCGGGCACCTCCAGGCGGGCGGCGTCCTCATCACCTGGCAGGTCAACGGGATCCCTGCCATGGGGCTCGGGCCCGGGTCGCGGATCCACGTCGGAGGCCATCCCGCCAGCCTCACCGACACGGCGGGCGGAGAATGCCGCAGGATCGGCGCCGACCGGACGATCGACGTCGCGGTCGAGACGAGCCCCCCGCCCTCCGCCTTCACCTACCTCACCGCGTGCCTGCGCGGGCCGGGCGTCGCAGCGAACGAGCGCAGCGTCAAGGCGCTGCTCGCCTCGACGAAGTTCCTCTCGTAGGCAGCTAGGAGGAAGGTCCTGTTCGGACCAGCCTTTGGTCCGGGCTGGAACGCCGCGGGGATGTCGAAACCGTCAGCAGAGCGGACAATGCACGGCATCCACTGACGGTGA
>VAXA01000309.1 GCA_005883365.1 Actinomycetota bacterium | reverse complement strand
AGCTCGGTCACCGGGCCGCCGTCGAGCTTCACGCCGCCCTGCGCGATCAGCCGGCGGGCCTCGCTCGTCGAGAGGCCGAAGGCGTTGGCGAGTAGGGCGGGCAGATGGACTGGATCGCCGGTCGGCAAAGCGTGCTCAGGAACCTCTTCCGGCGCCTCGCTGTGGCGCACGACCCGCGTGAAGTGCTCCTCCGCCTCCCGCGCCGCCTCCTCCCCGTGCGATCGCGCGACGATGAAGCGCGCGAGCTCGAGCTTGGCCTCCAGCGGGTCGCCCTCCGGCACCGGCCGCTCGGCGACGAGCGTCCACCACTCCTCGAGCTGCGTGTCGGGGTTCCGCATCGTCTTCCCGAACATGTCCTCGGGCGGCGCCGTGAGCGGGACGTTGTTGCCGACCGACGAGCTCATCTTCTCGCCGTCCCACGAGAGCAGGAGCGGCGTCGTCAGCACGACCTGCGGCTCGAGCCCGTACGCCTCCATCACCTCGCGCCCCGCGAGCAGGTTGTACAGCTGGTCGGTGCCGCCGAGCTCGACGTCCGCCTCGATCGCCACCGAGTCGTACGCCTGCATGAGCGGATAGAGGAGCTCGGAGATCGAGATCGGCTCGCCGGCGCGGTAGCGCTTCTCGAAGTCGTCGCGCTCGAGCATTCGCGCGACGGTGACGATGCGGCCGAGCCGCACGACGTCGGCGTACGTGAGCTGCGAGAGCCACTCGCCGTTGTAGCGCACCTCTAGCAGCTCGGGGTCGTCACGCAGGATCACCTTCGCCTGCTCGAGATAGTGCTGCGCGTTCGCGTCGATCTCCTCGTCGGAGAGGATCGGGCGCTCGCTCGAGCGGCCCGACGGGTCGCCGATGCGCGTCGTGTAGTCGCCGATGATCAGGACGCCCTTGTGGCCCTCGTCCTGGAAGGCGCGCATCCGCTGCAGCGGAATGCCTCGGCCGATGTGGATGTCGGGCGACGTGACGTCGATCCCGAACTTGACGCGCAGGGGCCGCCCGAGCTTCAGCTTCGCCTCGAGGCCGCCCTCGGGCAGGACGCTCACGGCGTTGCGCGTCAGCTCCGCGATGCCCACGGCGAAGACTCTAGAGGTGTGCGATCTCGAGCGGCTCGAGCTCGTCTGCGGGCTCGAAGCCGAACACGCGGCCAACGAAGTCCAGCGTCGCCGCGATCGAGCGGCTCACGTTCTCCCGCTTGCGGAAGCCGTGCCCCTCCCCCTCGAATGCAATGTACGCGTGCGGAATGCCCTTGCGATCGAGCGCGTCGGCCATCATCTCCGCCTGGTTCGGGAGCACGACCTTGTCCTCGAGCCCCTGCAGAAGGAGCAGCGGTCGCTCGATCCTGTCGGCGAAGTGCACCGGGGAACGCGCCCGGTAGAGCTCGACCTCCCCCGGGTAGGGCCCGACCAGCGAGTCGAGATAGCGCGACTCGAACTTGTGGGTCTCGACCGCGAGCGCCTCGACGTCGGCGACGCCGAAGTAGCTCACACCGGCCGCGAACGCCGTGGGATCGAAGGTGAGCGCGCAAAGCACGACGTAGCCGCCGGCGCTACCGCCCTCTACCCAGGTCCGCTCCGGGTCGGCCTGACCTTGCTCGGCGAGGTAGCGCGCGGCTGCGACGCAGTCCTGCCAGTCGATCTCGCCCCAGCGCCCGTCGAGCAGGCGCCGATAGCCGCGGCCGAACCCGGAGCTGCCGCGGTAGTTGACGTCCACGACCCCGACGCCGCGCTGTGTCCAGAACAAGAACTCCGGCGTGAGAGAGGGGCCTCGGTGGCTGGTCGGGCCGCCGTGGCAGACGACCCGCAGGGGCGGGCGCTCGCCCGCCGGCCCCTCGGACCCTTCGTTCGTGGGCGGGTAGTAGAACGCGTGCGCTTTCGCACCGTCGCCCGCCTCGAACTCGATCGCCCGCGGAACCGGAATCGAGCCGAATTCGAGGTCCACCACCCGGTGGATGACGGTCTCCTCCCCGGTCGAGGAGTCCCAAGCGACCACCGTCACCGGCTCGGTCGGCGAGGCGGCGGCGAAGACGACCCGGCTCTTCTCTGCGGCGAGCATCGTCGGGCCGTAGGCCGTCCACGCGAGGCCGGCCGGCTCGAGCGCGCCCGTCTCCGGATCGAGCAGCTCGAGCGAATCGACTGCTGCGCGCGTGACGACACACGCGATGCGGCCGTCGCCGAGAAAGGCAAAGCGCCGAGTCCCGAAGACGAAGGCGGGAACGCCGATCTCGCCGTCCTCGAGCCTTGTGAGGGCGCGGTCGTCGCGGTGCAGATTCCACCAGCCGTTGCGGTCGCTGACGAAGTGCAGACGCCCCTCCGGCGACCAGGCCGGCTCGACCACGGACTCCTCGCGGCCGCCGGCGACGAACTGCTCGCCGGAAAGCGTCGTCCCATCACCGGCCAGCTCGGCGATCCACAGCTCGGTCCCGTCCCACGGCATGCGCGGGTGGTCCCAGCAAATCCACGCGAGCCGGCGGCCATCGGGCGAGAGCCGGGGCGCGGCGTAGAAGTCGTGGCCAGAGGCAATGACTCGAGGGTCCGCCGAGCCGTCGGCAGGCAGCGTGACGAGCTCGTTGTGCACCGCGCCGATCTCGTGCCGCTCGCGCACGCAGACGAGAAGCCGTCCGCCGGGCGCCACCTCGCCGTCGGCGTAGCGGAGTGAGTTCGCCTCGCGCGGCTCGGGCGTCACGGGCGTTGCCTTGCCCTCCTCGACCCGGTAGAGGCGGCTGTCGGAGAACTCCGAGCAGTAGGCCGTCTCGCCGTGGAACCAGCACGCGCCGCCGCCGTACTCGTGCACGCGCGTGCGGACATTGAACCCGCCCGGCGTGAGCTCGCGGATCCGCCCATCTCGCCACTCGACGAGCGCTGCGCGACCTCCCTCCGCGGGCCGCGACTCCAGCCAGCGCACGCTTGGCCACGCGACCGAAACCCCATCGAACGCGCGGGCGGGAATGCGCGCGATCGCGTCCGCGTCCAGTCGCGAGGGCCATGTCCCGTACGGACGAACGGTCACGAGGGCGATCCTGGCAGAGATCGAATGGGTCGGCTGAGGAACGGCGAGCCGGCGAGGCCGTAGCGCCACGGCTGCTCGACCGCGCGCGTGATCCCGATCCTCATCCCGACGGCAAGCGGCGGCTCCGACTCGCGCGCGAGGAGCTCGAACGGCGGCTCGTCCAGGGCCAGCCCGTCCTGGGCGCGGGTGATGCCGAGCGCCTGGCAGAGCTTGCCCGGGCCGGAGCACAGGGCGCGTGCCGCCTCGACACCGCGCCGCTCCCGCATTGCCTCGAGACCACGCACAGGCTCGAGCGCCCGCACGAGCGCAGCCTCGGCCCGGCCGGCCGGAGCGCACACAAGGTTGAGGCACCAGTGGACGCCGTAGGAGCGGTAGACGTAGGCGTAGCCCGGCGGCCCGAACATCGACGCCGTCCTTGCGGTGCGGCCGCGGAACCCGTGGCTCGCCGGGTCGTCCTGGTCGTAGGCCTCGACCTCCACGATCGTCCCGACCACGCCGTCCACGAGCAGTGTCG
>VAXA01000086.1 GCA_005883365.1 Actinomycetota bacterium | reverse complement strand
CGATCAGCTCCGGCGGCAGCTCGTAGTCGAGCTCCGAAAGGTCCATCCGACGCCAGTTGTACCGTCGCTTTCGTGGACATGGAGGCGATCGCCCGCGCTCAGCAGCGGATCGAGGATGCGGCCGCGGGCCGCACGGATCCCGCCGCGTTCGATTCGGCGCTGCAGCGGGCGCGCCACGCAGTCGAGTCGCTGGCGGCGACGACCGCCCGCCTCGAGGCCGACCTTCCCGAGGCGATCCAGGACGGGCTGCGGCAGCATTTCCGGCCGAGCGCGCGCCACCTCGCCGAGATGCGCGGCCTGACGAACCAGGTCATCCGCCGGCTCGAGCGGATCGAGGGAGACCTCCTCACCGAGCGCCACGCACGCGTCGACGACCTCGCCCTCCTCGTCGATCTCATCGCCTCAGGCTGGCGTAGCGTCGAGAACCGGCTGGCACGGATCGAGGAGGGACTGAAGCGCGAAGGCGCGGTGGTCTACAGCCTCGAAGGCCGTCAGGCCGGCTGAGGCGCAGCCACCGGCAGCACGAGCACGAAGCGGCTGCCGCGGCCGGGCTCGCTGTCAAGCTCGAGCCGGCCGCCGAGCGCGAGCGCGAGCTCCCGTGCGATCGTCAGGCCGAGACCGGTGCCGCCCCCGTCCCCGGACCAGAACGGCCGGAAGATCCGCTCGGCCTCCTGCGGTGCGATTCCAGGGCCGGTGTCCGCGACCGCCACAATAACCTCGCCGTTGCGCGCGGTGAGCCCGAGATCGATGCGTCCGCCCGCCGGTGTCCAGTGGAGCGCGTTGGCGAGCAGGTTCGAGACGATCTGCAGCACGCGGTCGCCGTCGGTGACGAGCACCGCCCCCTCCCCCAGCGCGAGCTCGTACTCGATGTTGCGTGCCCGCGCCTCCTCCGCGAACGCCGCATAAGCGCGCTCGCAGAGCGCCCGCATGTCGACTTCCTCGCGGAGCAGCGCGAAGCGGCGAGCGTCGAGCTTCGCGAGGTCGAGGACGTCCCCCACCAGGCGCTCGAGCCGCAAGGCCTCCTCGGCGATCACCTCGAGCGAGCGCCGCCTCGCGTCCTCATCGTCGAGGACGCCCTCGCGCAGCGCGGCGACGTGGCCGCGGATCGCCGTCAGCGGCGTCCGCAGCTCGTGCGAGACCGACATGAGGAAGTGGCGAGAGAGCTGCTCCGACTCAGCGAGCTTCGCCGTCATCTCGCCGAAGCGCGCGGCGAGCCGCTCGACCTCGCTCCCGCCTGTGCGTTCCGGCACCGGTACGTCGTAATGCCCAACCGCGACCTCGTCGGCCGCCGCCGTCAGGGCTTCGAGCGGGCGCACGATCCGGCGCGAGAAGTAGACGACGAGCGCGAGAGCGACCGGAATCCCGATCCCGAACGCGAGCGCGAGCTCCCACACCAGCTGAAGCCAGCGGCTGCGCAACGCCGAATCGGGCTTGGCGACGACGAGCACCCCGACCGGGAGCCCCGCCAGCCTGACGACCTGACCGACGCCTAGATACGACCCGCTGCGCACGTGCAGATCGAAGGCCGGCGGCTTGCCGGCGAGGATCTTGGCAAGAGGCACGGCGCTCCTCGGCAGCTCCGGCAGCGGGCCCGCGAGCAACGACGCTCCGGGAACCGCAGGGATCCAGTAGACCCTGTCGCCGCCGAGCGGGAGCTCGAGGTTCTTCAGCGAGACATGGCCTACGCCCGCCTGCCCCTCATACAAGCGCACGATCCCGGCCGACTCGCCGCGCAGCTCCGTGGCGGCGTGGGTACGGGTGTAGCTCTGGAAGAAGCGGACGGCGATCAGCGTCGCGACGACGGCGGCGAGCACGACGCCGAGCAGGAACAGCGCGGGCAGGCGAAAACGCAGTGATCTGAGCACGGACCCGCCTAGCCGTCGGCGCCGTCGCGGACCGGGGCGGCCTTGTAGCCGATGCCCCAGACCGTCACGATCGGCGCCGCGTCGCCGAGCTTCCGCCGCAGCTGGCGGATGTGGACGTCGACCGTGCGCGTGTCGCCGGCGAACGTGTAGCCCCAGACGCGCTCGAGCAGCTGGTCGCGCGTGAGGACGAATCCCTTGTGATCGAGCAGCTCCCAGAGGAGGTCGAACTCCTTCGGGGCAAGGCGGATCTCCTGGTCTCCCACCCGGCACTCCCGCCGGCCGGCGTCGAGCACGAGCTCGCCGTGGCGGAGGACTCCGCCGTCCGGCCGCGTGCGCGTGGCGCTGCGACGAAGGATGGCCCGCACCCTCGCGACGAGCTCCCGCGGATTGAACGGCTTCGTGAGGTAGTCGTCCGCCCCCACCTCGAGGCCCGCGATCTTGTCGAGGTCGTCATCGCGTGCCGTGAGCATCAGCACCGGCAGCGTGCTCGTCTCGCGGATCCGCCTGCAGACCTCCATCCCGTCGAGGTCGGGCAGCATCAGGTCGAGCACGACGAGCGACGGCGGATCCGAACCAACAAGGCTCAACGCCTCGCGGCCGCTCGCGGTCATCCGTACGTCGAAGCCGTCCTTGCGGAGGTAGGCGGCGACGAACGACGCGATCGCCTGCTCGTCCTCGACCACCAGGATCGTCTCCGCGCGCCCGGGCATCGCGTCACCTCACCCTCGGCCGATCGTGTGCTTCAGCGGCCGGTTCGGCAACGAAAGCCAGGGGCCGCCGTCGACCGAGTACGACCCGTCGGCACCCGGATAGATCGTGGAGCCCTGCAGGGTGACTCGGCCCTGGCCGCCGGCGAAGAGATAGACACCCGAGCCGCGCACGACGACGCGATACGCACCGCCCATTGCGCGGAAGCGGAAGCCGCTGCCCATGTACTCCTTTCCCGAGAAGCCGCGCCACCGGACGCCGGCCGTGGAAACGTCCGGCCCAGCGGCTTGAGGAGCGCCCTCGCCGGTCCGCGAGGGGAGCTGGTAGACGTCGAACCGGGCTTCCTGCGTGACGCGTCCGAGCACGAAGCCCTGGACGACGAGGGTGACGACCGGGTGGCCGTAGATGCCACCGTCCCCGGCTGCCTTGCGAACGACGAGGAACCCAGGCGAAGCGTGTCCGCGGGCACTGGCGGACGCCGCGGCCGGCAGCATGAGCACCGCGGCACTCGCGCAGCTGAGCAGGATCCGCCGCATAGGCGCTCCCAGGGTACTCCGAGCGAGCAGGAACGTCCGGTGTGTGAGCGAAGGTCCGTTGCCATGGCTGACGATCGCCTGCAGCGGCGCGCCGACGCACTCGCGGCGCGTGTCGAGGCGCTCGCGGAAGCGCTACGGGCGGGAGCCGTTCCGGCGGAGGCCTCCGCGCAGCTCCTCTCCCATGCCTCGGCTGCCGTCCTCGAGGCGCTCAGACTCGAGGTGCTGCTCGAGCAGCCGGACAACCCGGTCGAGCCCGGCGTCCGGCTCGCCGCCTGAGAAGCTCGCGAAGCTGGCGCTTCGCTCGCTGGGACAAGGAACTCCGCGTCCGCGAGAGCGCGGTCTCGCGGACGCTCCGTGCTGTTCTGGTTTTCGATGCTCTGGACGAGATGGCTGCCTGGTGCGCCCGCGCGCGGCAAAGGCCGGCGCGAGCGCAGTCCGGCCTCCGGCTAAGCCCCCGCTACGCGGATCGCTTAGCCTCCGGCCCTTCGCCTGGATAGTCGATTGAAGCGGCTTCGAATCTTCATCGCGGCGAGTGCGGCGGCGTAACGATGCGTTACGACTCTCCCAGCCCGAGTTGCCTGACCAGTGAGCGAATGCGCCCCCAGTCGCGAGCTACTCGTACGTGTAGAAGCCGCGCCCGCTCTTGCGGCCGAGGAGGCCGGCGTTCGCCATCGCGACGAGGCGTGGGGGCGGCGCCATCCGTGGCTCCCGCAGCTTCTCCCAGAGGGCCTCGCTCGCATGCACGTGCACGTCGATGCCGACGAGGTCGACGAGCTCGCAGGGGCCCATCGGCCAGCCTGCACCGTGCTTCAGGCCCGCGTCGAGGTCGGCGGGCGTGACACGCGCCTCGTCCAGCACCCGGATGGAGTCGTTCAGGAGCGGGATCAGGACACGGTTGACGACGAAGCCGGGCGTGTCGTGGCAGCGGATGGGGTGCTTGCCGAGCCGCTCGCCGAGGGAGTAGGCGGTCTCGAACGCCTCATCGGAGGTCAGCTCGGCGCGAACGATCTCCACGAGCGGCATGAGGGGCGCAGGGTTGAAGAAGTGCATCCCGACCACGCGCTCCGGCGTCGAGGTCGCGCCCGCGATCTCGGTCACGGAGAGCGCCGACGTGTTCGTCGCGAGGACGGCGTCGGGGCGGCAGACGCGCTCGAGCTCCGCGAATAGCTCCCGCTTCGGGCCGAGCTCCTCGACGATCGCCTCGATCACGACGTCGCAGCCGGCGAGGTCGCCGAGGTCGGTTGTCAGGGTGAGCAGCCCGATGTCGAACGACTCGATCTGGCTCTTCTCGACCTTGCGCGCGAGGAAGTGCTCGATCCGTCCCCGCGCCTTCTCCCCCAGCTCGTCCGTCACCTCGCGCCCGACGGTCTCGAGACCGGCCCCGACCGCGAGCTGCGCGATTCCCGCGCCCATCGTCCCGAGCCCGACGACTCCGATCTTCATCGCGCGGAGCCTAACCGGGCCGCCGCAGGCGGCACGGGGTCTTCCGGCCGGGCGGCGCCGGCTTAGCCGGCGACGCTTCCAGCCCGGAGACGTAGACTCGCCGCGGACGTGCAGGTACGCGAGGGCACCGTTGTCTTCCCGCTCGACGGCGAGGAGGCGGAGACGTGGTACCGGGTGACGGGCGAGCTGCGGCGCGGCGATCCCGATGCCCCGGCGCCGCTCGTCGTCCTCCACGGCGGTCCCGGCGGGACGCACGACTACCTCCTCTCGCTCGCCGACCTCGCCGACCGCCGAGCCGTCATCCATTACGACCAGGTCGGCAACGGCCGGAGCACGCACTACCCCGACCGCGGCGCGGAATTCTGGACGGTCGAGCTCTTCGTCCGGGAGCTACACAACCTCGTCGACGCGCTCGGCATCCGCGAGCGGCATCACGTTCTCGGTCAGTCCTGGGGTGGCTTTCTCGCGGAGGAATACGCGCTCACGCAGCCGCCGGGGCTGCGAGCGCTCGTACTCGCGGACACCGCAGCGTCGTGGGCGGACTTCGCGAGCGAGGCAGGCAAGCTGCGCGATGCGCTGCCGGAGGACGTGCGGGCGACGCTCGACAAGCACGAGGCGGCCGGCACCTACGACGATCCCGAGTACGTCGAGGCGTGTCTGGTCTTCTACGGGCGCCACGTCTGCCGCATCCCATGGCCGGCCGAGGTAGCCGCCACATTCGAGTGGCTCGAGCGAAACCCGGTCGTGTATCGGACGATGAACGGCCCGAGCGAGTTCCACATCATCGGATCCTGCAAGGACTGGCAGATCAAGGACCGGCTGCACGAGATCCGCCGGCCGGCGCTGATCGTCTCCGGCCGATACGACGAGGCAACGCCGGCGCTGCAACAGGTTCTGCTGGACGGCATCGCCGGCTCGGAATGGGTCTGCTTCGAGGAGTCGTCGCACATGCCGCACGTCGAGGAGCGCGAGCGCTACATGCAGGTCGTCGGCGGCTGGCTCGCCCAGCACGACTGATCACACGGCGGGTCTATCCTCCGGCCCGTGCGTCTCCACCCGCTGAGCCGCCTACCCGATCCGTGGCGGAGGATCGTCGATTGGCTCGTCACGATCGGCGTCGCAGTCGCGTTCGTCCTCGCCTTCGAAGCGGAGCTGGCGAAGCCGTATCGGATCCCCTCCTCATCGATGGAGCACACGCTTCATTGCGCCCGCCCCGTCGCCGGCTGTCTCGGCTCGACGAGCGACCGCGTGCTGGTGAACAGGCTCGCCTACGCGCTTGGGAGTCCGCAGCGGGGGCAGATCGTCGTCTTCAACGCTCCGGCTCGGGCAAGCGGCTGTGCGGCCGGCGACGGCGGAGCGACCTTCGTCAAGCGGTTGATCGGCTTGCCGCGTGAAACGGTGCGCGAGGACGACCACGGCTTCATCTGGATCCGGTCGCAGGCAGCGACGACGTGGACGAAGCTCGAGGAGCCGTACCTCTCCTCCGCAACCCGACTGGCGGACACAGCCCACTTCGGCAAGAGCTGGTGGGTACCAGACGGCGAATACTTCATGCTCGGCGACAACCGGCCCAACTCCTGTGACTCGCGCGCCTGGGGAGCGGTGCCGAGGAGCAGGCTCATCGGCCCGGTGATCCTCACCTACTGGCCGCCGAGCCGAATCTCGTACCGCGCCGGCGGCTGGTAGCTGCTCGGATCAGACCCGCTCGACGACGGCAGCGATCGCCTGGCCGAAGCCGATGCACATCGTCGCGAGCCCGTAGCGCGCCTGCCGCCGCTCGAGCTCCGAGACAAGCGTGGCCGTGATCCGGGCGCCGGTCGCGCCGAGCGGGTGGCCGAGGGAGATGCCGCCGCCGTTCGGGTTCACGTCGCCCGCCTCGTAGCGCTCCTGCAGGCCCGTGTCCGCGAGGAACTGGGCGACGACCGAGGCGAAGGCCTCGTTGACCTCGATCACGTCGATCTCATCCCATGTCAGCCCGGCCTTCGCGAGCGCCTTCGCCGACGCCTCGGGATTGCCGTGGAGCATCAGGTGCGGATCAACGCCGACGACCCCGAAGGAGACGAAGCGGGCCCGCGGCTCCAGTCCCAGCTCCGACGCCTTCGCCTCCGAGGCCACCAAAACGGCAGCCGAGCCGTCGACGATCTGGGACGAGTTGCCGGCGGTCACGACACCGTCGGGGATGAACGCGGGCTGGAGCGCCGCCATCTTCTCGAGCGTCGTCTCGCGCCTGACCGCCTCGTCGACCGCGAAGCGCGTCCGCACGAGGGTCGCGCCGGAGTCGGGCGCAGGCACGTCGAGCTCGATCGGGACAACCTCCCGCTCGAAGCGCCCTCCGTCGATCGCCCGCGCGGCGCGCTGATGCGACTCGTAGCCGATCCGATCGAGCTCCTCGCGCGTCAGCCCCCACTGCTTCGCGATCTCCTCGGCCGAGATCCCTTGCATCACGATGTCGTGGTGCTCGTACACGAGCGGGGACATCGAGCCGTTGTTCGACCCCATCGGGACGCGCGACATCATCTCCACGCCGCCCGAGACGACGAGGTCGAGCTGACCCGACCAGACCGTCGCCGCCGCGTTGAAGTTCGTCTGCATCGAGGAGCCGCACTGCCGGTCGACCGTCGTCCCTGCCACCGAAACCGGCCAGCCGGCGGTGAGCGCGACGTTGCGGCCGATGTTCCACGCCTGCTCGTCGACCTGTGTCACGCAGCCCCAATGCACATCCTCGATCTGGGCGGGATCCACGCCGTTCCGCCCCACGAGCGCGTTCACGACCTGCGCGGAGAGCTCGTCGCCGCGGATGTGCGAGAGGGTGCCGTTCTTCTTCCCGATTGGACTGCGGACAGCGTCGACGATCATTGCGCCGGGCCTTGTTGCGCGAAACGCGTCCCGCTGTTCGAGCGCTGCTCGAAGCGCGAGCTCGGCGAGATTGCGATGCTCGCGGACGAGCTCGACCTGCCCGACGCCCGCAACCTCACGCGTGAAGGCGCGAGCGGCTGGGAGTTCATCATCCTCGTCGAGGGCGCAGCCGACGTCGTCCGCAAGGGGAAGACGGTGAACGAGCTCGGTCCCGGCGACTTCGTCGGAGAGATCTCCCTCATCACCGGTGCGCCGCGCACGGCGACGGTGAAGACACGGGGGCCGTCTCGCATCCTCGTCCTGACCGCGTCCGGCTTCCGGACGCTGATGCACGATGTCCCCTCGATCCAGGACAAGGTGCTCGCGGCGCTTGCCGCGCGCCTCTCGCCCGACGACTAGCCGCTAGTCGCGAGCGCGCGGCACGCGCGGCTGCTCGACGTGCGCGAGGTACGTCGGCGCGGCGAGCTCGAGGACGAGCCGCCGGCCCTCCGTGTCGCCGCGCTCGAGCTCCTGGAACGAATACCCGACGTCGCCGCCGAGGACGACCGGCCCTTCGTCCGTCTCCACGACCACGATCTGGTGCCCCGCGCTGTGGCCGGGCGCCGGTACGAGCCGCACACCGGAGAGGATCTCCGCCTCCCCGTCGTGCTCTACGTAGGTGGCGCCGGGAAAGTCGACCCAGTCCCGCACGGTGTAGTCGTCCTCGGTGCGCGCGTCGGCGAGCTCGCGCCGCTGGACGTGGATCGGGACGCCGGGGAAGAGCCGGTTGCCGCCGCAGTGGTCGAAGTGGAGGTGCGTGTTGACGACGACCGCGACGCGGCGGACGAGATCGTCGGGCAGCGGGTGCGGCGTCGGCTGCCACTCCTCGTCGAGCTCGGGCGTCGTGTCGATCATCCCGGTGTCGACGAGGACGAGACCGTCGGGATGGTCGATCGTGTCGGAGAAGCCGGGCCAGCGGTCGCCGGAGAAGACGACCTCGCTCGTCAGGTGCCGACCGATATCGTCACGTCTGAGCACCGCCGGAGCATATGGCTACCACGACTGAAGAATGGATCGAAGTCCACTCCCCGTACAACGGCGAGATCGTCGGCCGCGCGCCGAAATCGGGTGCCGACGACGCTCGCCGGGCGATCGACGCCGCCGCGCGCGCGCTCGAATCGCCGCTGCTCCCGCACGAGCGGGCGGCGATCCTCGACCGTGTCGCAGGCCTCCTGCGCGAACGGCACGAGGAAATGGCGCGGACGATCTGCTCGGAGGCGGGCAAGCCGATCAAGGCCGCGCGCGTCGAGGCCTCCCGCGCCGTCTCGACCTACACGTTCGCCGCGGTCGAAGCGCGCAAGCTCGCCGGCGACGTCGTGCCGATGGGAGCCTCCGAGGCCGGTGAGGGCAAGATCGCGTTCACGCTCCGCCGGCCGGTCGGCGTCATCGGCGCCATCTCGCCCTTCAACTTCCCCTGTAACCTCGTCGCGCACAAGCTGGCGCCCGCGCTCGCCGCCGGGTGTCCGGTCGTACTCAAGCCGGCGAGCCAGACGCCGCTCTCGGCGCTTCTCCTCGCCGAGCTCGAGCAGGAGGCGGGCCTTCCGGACGGCTGGCTCAACGTCATCGTCGGCCCGTCCGGCGAG
>VAXA01000308.1 GCA_005883365.1 Actinomycetota bacterium | reverse complement strand
AGATCCTCGAGGAAAGGCTCGGCCCCGGCTACGCCGACGGCGCCGAGGAGCGCGTCGTCGACGTGCTCAGCGGCACGCGGGCGTAAACAAGCGCAGCGACTGCGGACCACAGCCGGCGCCGGCGCGCCGGTCGCGGCCTCGGCGACGCGGCCCCGGCGTCACGCAGCTGGTTCCACAGCTCCTGCTTTCTCAGCGCCACCGAGACACGCTCGGCGTGATCGATCGCTCAGCTGTTATAGGTGACGATAGAGACGGCGGGCATCGCTCTAAGCGTACGCGAACCCGCCGAATCAGCCCTGAATCAGGCTTTGACCGGGAGGCAGGATGAGGCTTCTTCTCACGTCCGCTGGCATCAAGAACGCGAGCATCCGCGGCGCGCTGATCGACCTGCTGGGCAAACCGATTGCCGAGTCCAGCGCCCTCTGCATTCCGACCGCGATGTACGGGCACCCCATGGTCGGTCCTGGCGAGAGGTCGTGGCAGTTCATCAGCGGACGATCCGACAATCCGATGTGCGAGCTGGGTTGGAAGTCCTTGGGAGTGCTGGAGTTGACCGCGCTGCCCAGCATCGATGAAGACCGTTGGGTTCCCTTGGTCCGAGAGACCGACGTCCTGCTGGTGGCAGGCGGCGATGCCTTGTATCTGTCTCACTGGATGCGGCAGTCGGGGCTGGCGGATCTCTTGCCGTCGCTGCGCGAGACGGTCTGGGTGGGACTGAGCGCCGGGAGCATGGTGATGACCCCCCGCATCGGAGAGGACTTCGTCGGCTGGAGGCCGCCCACCGGTGGCGATGAAACGCTGGGAATCGTCGACTTTTCGATCTTCCCCCACGTGGATCACGAGGACCTGCCGGGCAACTCGATGGCCGAGGCAGAACGATGGGCGGCCGGGATACCGAATCGGGCGTATGCGATCGACGATCAGACCGCCATCAAAGTGGTCGACGGCACCGTCGAGGTCGTCTCCGAGGGGCACTGGAAGCTGCTCACCCCGGGGTCGGGACAGCTTGTCCTTCGCGAGATCGAAGATCGTGATCTTGGCGTGCTGTTCGAGCACGCGAGAGATCGCGACGCCATCCGGATGGCCGCGTTCACTTCGCCGGAGGCCGATGATCGAACCGCCTTCGAGCGACGGTGGACGCGTCTGAGGAGCGACGGTGCTACGACGAACAGGGTCATCGAGATCGACGATCGAGTCGTGGGCCACATTGCGAGCTTCGACCTGGAGGATCAGCGCGAGATCACCTACTGGATAGGCCGTGAGGACTGGGGCCGCGGCATTGCCACGGGTGCCCTAGAAGAGTTCTTGCAGCTGGAGACGACCCGTCCTCTTTACGCTCGCGCTGCGAGCGACAACGCGGCGTCGATTCGTGTGTTGACGAAGTGCGGCTCTTAGTCGTGGGAGAGGGGCGCGAGTTCGCGCATGGGCGCAACGAGGAAACGGACGAGGTCGTACTCCGACTCGATGCATGACCCAATGGCGTGTTGGGGACGTCAGGACGCTTGCTTCGCCGTAGGCGCGCAGTGCGGGCACAGATGCGAGCCGTCATCGGCAATCGCCCACGTGTCAGGGGCGCCGCGTCTCACGTCGTACTCGACGCTCGCTGCGCCGCATCTGCACGTGAACAGCGCAAAGCTGCACGGGACTGGCGCGTACGTGACGAAATACTCGACCGTGACGGTCGCAGCCTCCCACGATGGCGACGATTCTGTCAACACTCCTGATAGCGGCAGAGCCGTGTCGTGTTGAGCGCCCTCTAGCAGGAGCGTTCCTGAGTGGGCCGCAGGCTATGCGGCTGCTTCGAGCTCGGCGTCTGCCGCGAGCGCATCCTGGACCATCTCATGGATCTCGCTCTCCGAGTAGCCGGCCAGTTGCGCCGACTCCACCAGGTGCAGCATGTGTTGCTGGTCTGTTTCCTTCTCTGGGGTTGACATCGGGGCCCCCTCTCTGTTGCAGTGACCTCAACGGTACGGCCTGAGGCGACGGCACTGCTGTAAACGTTTCGTCACGAAGCAGTGGCTCCCTCAGGCCGTCTCGGGCGGCTCAGAGGTTCAGCTCGGCTAGCTGGCTCCCGATGATCTCGCGGTCCTCCGGGTCGGCGACTTTGTCGAGCTCCGACTGGGCGAGCGCAACGTAGTGGTCCGCTTCGGAGCGGTTCCCTGCGGCCAGGTGGGCGCGTGCAACGACTTCGAGCGCGGTGGCCAGGTCCCAGTCCTCGAAGCCTTCGCCGCCTTCGCGCACCAACTCGAGCGCTCGCTGCGCATGATGGAGCGCAGCTTCGGGGCGGCCGAGTGCCGAATACACGCGCGCGCACTGGTTCTCGGCCCGTGCACGGCGCGCCCGCGTTGCCGACCTCGCCCCAGTGGAACGCTGCCGCGTGCACGACGTGGACGAGCTTGTCGTCCTGCGCGGGCGTGCGGTTCTCCAGTTCGAGCAGTTGCCAGCTGCGGTTGAAGAGCTCGCCCGCGAGGCGGCGATGGGTCGCTTCGTCCACGGGATCGACGGTCACGTCGTCC
>VAXA01000307.1 GCA_005883365.1 Actinomycetota bacterium | reverse complement strand
TGATCGTCATCAACTCGTCACTCACCGGCCTGACGCTAAGCGTTGTCCCCAGGTCAAAGTCAAGCCGGTCGCAGACGCCGTGCGTCATCACTTGCGATCGCTAGCGCCTACTCCAGAACGGCCACGTAGTACCCGCTGCCGGTCTGCTGGAGCAGTCGGTGGATCCGCCACTCTGTCCCTTCGAGGATGGTGGCCATTTCGTCCGGTGAGACGATCAGGTAGTCGAACCAGGGTCCGATGACGTCGCGGTAGCGAACGCGCAGCCGTAGCTGGCCTGGCATCCGGCCCCTCTTGCGGTTGTGGTCCTGATAGGCGAGGTGGGCCGAGTCTT
>VAXA01000087.1 GCA_005883365.1 Actinomycetota bacterium | reverse complement strand
AGCCCGGGCCTTCCGCGATCTCCCAGAGCAGGTGCCGCACCTCGACGCCGCCCGAGTACCGCGGCACGCCGACCGTCTCGAGGTTCTCGTTCACGCGTGCGAGCAGCGCGGAGTCGCCCTGCAGCATGTAGTTGGCCTGGCGCAGGTTGAGCGTGCAGACGTTGCAGACCGTCATCAGCATGTCGCAGCCGGTCGCCTCTGCGTAGGCGAGGATCCGCGCGTTGAGGTGGAGGTAGTAATCCGGCTCCGCCTCGTGGATGTCGCCGGCGCCGCAGCACGTCACCGACTCGAGCTCGACCAGCTCGAGCCCGAGCTGCGGTGCGAGCGCCTGCGTGGACGTGTCGAGCTCCTTCGCCGAGAGCGAGGCGAGGCAGCCCTTGTAGTAGGCGACCCTCTTCAGCGGCGTCTCGGTGGCACTCACTTCTTCGGTTCCTCCTCCAGTTCGGGTAGCCACGGCCTCGGCGCGGCGCCGGGCCGCGCGTAGATCTCCTCGAGCGACTCGCCGGCGTGCCCGTGGTCGAGCTTCGCGAGCGCGTGCTCACCCTGGACGTGTCCGAGCGCACCCTGGCGGTCCTGCTCGCGGACGAGCTTGCGGAGGTTGCGGGCCTCGCCGACGTCCCGCGCCACGTGCGGCGGGAACGGCGGCGGAACCTTGCCGTGGAGCGCGAGGCCCATCGCGAACTTCATCTGCTTGATCGAGGAGACGACGCCCTGGGTCTTCGGCACGAGCTCGGTCTCGCGCAGCCAGCCCGTCGTCTCGGCCGACTTGACGAACCACTTCGCGTGCTTCGCGCCCATGTCGCGGTCGATCCCCTGCGCCACCGACTCGGCGCCGAGCTTCGCGATCGCGTCGCGCGGGTCGACGCCTTTCGGGCAGCGCTCGTTGCAGAAGAAGCAGCGCGTGCAGTCCCAGATCCCGTGCTCGGAGTTGTAGAGCTCGAGCCGCTCGATCGTCGCGCCGTCGCGCGGGTCGCCGACGAAGCGCATCCCCTTCGCGAGCGCCTGTGGCCCGAGGAACTCGGGATCCGACTCCATCGCGTTGCACTCCGAGACGCAGCAGCCGCAGTTGATGCAGAGCGACTCCTTGTGGACGACGTTCATCCGCTCCTGCGAGATCCGGTACTCGCGTCCGTCCTCGGGCCGCTCGTAGCCGGGCTCGAGCCACGGCTTCATCGCCTTGAACTTCGCCCAGAAGGGATCCATGTCGACGACGAGGTCCTTGCGGATCGGGAGGTTCCCCATGGCCGACACGACCGGGACATGGCCCGACTGCGCGATCTCGTACATCCGCGTCTTGCACGCGAGCACAGCGGCGCCGTCCATCCGCATGCCGCACGAGCCGCAGATCATCATCCGGCAGCTCTTGCGGTAGGCGAGCGAGCCGTCCTGCTGGTCCTTGACGATGTCGAGGCAGTCGAGGAGGGTCGCCCACTCTGGCGCCTCGATCTCGTACTCCTTCAGCGCACGCTCGCCCGTCGCGGAGTCGTAACGCCAGATCTTGAGGCCGACTTGCATCAGTATTTCCGCTCCTGAGGTTGCCATCTGGTCATCCGCACCGGCTCCCAGGAGAGCTCGGGCGCGCCGTCGACCAGGCGGACGATCGTGTGCTTGAGGAAGCTCTCGTCGTCGCGCACCGGATAGTCGTCCGGGCGGGCGTGCGCGCCGCGACTCTCCTTCCGCTCGACGCCCGCGACGACCATGCACTCGGCGAGGTCGAGCAGGAAGCCGAGCTCGATCGCCTGCGTGAGGTCGCTGTTGAAGACCTCGCCCTTGTCCTCGACGAGCACGCGCTCGTAGCGGTCGCGGAGGCCGGCCACGATCCCGCCCTGCTCCTCCATCTGGTGCTCGCGCCGGAAGATGCCGAAGTTCTCGTGCATCGAGGTGGCGAGCTCGTCGCGGATGCTCCACGGGCGCTCGCCGTCGCTGCGCTCGAGCAGTGCGCCTAGCTCCCTCTCGGCGTCGCGCTCGACGGAGTCCGGTACCTCGGTACGTGATCGTCTCCATGAGCGCGTTGCCGCCGAGCCGGTTGGCGCCGTGCACCGACACACACGCGCACTCGCCGGCGGCGTAAAGGCCCGTGAGCTCGGTCTGGCCCCAGACGTCGGTGGCCACGCCGCCCATGTGGTAATGGGCGCCGGGCCGCACCGGGATCGGGTCGTAGATCGGGTCGACGCCCAGGAACGTCATCGCGAGCTCGCGCGACCCGGGCAGCCGCTCGATGATCCGCTCGGCGCCGAGGTGGCGCAGGTCGAGCAGGACGTTGCCGTCGACGTCGCGGCCGGCGTCGATCTCCATCTGCTCGGCGCGCGAGATGACGTCGCGCGAGGCGAGCTCCATCGTGTTCGGCGCATACCGCTTGAGGAACCGCTCGCCGTCCTTGTTCAGCAGATAGGCGCCCTCGCCGCGGCAGCCCTCGGTGATGAGCACGCCCGTCGGGGCCAGCGTCGTCGGGTGGAACTGCATCATCTCCATGTCCTTCAGCGGCAGGCCGACACGCAGCGCCATGGCCATGCCGTCCCCCGTGCAGGAGTAGGCGTTCGTCGTCCCGACGTACAGCCGTCCGGCGCCGCCCGTCGCGAGGATCACGGTCTTCGCGCCGATCGTCTTCAGCCCGCCGTCGAGCAGGTCCCAGCAGACGACGCCCTGACAGCGGCCGTCGTTCTCGACGAGCTGCCAGGCGAAGTACTCCTCGTACGTCGGGATGTCGCGCTTGCAGACCTGCTCCCAGAGCACCTGGACGAGGACGTGCCCGGTGATGTCGGCGGCATACGCGGTGCGAGGCGCCCCGGCCGCGCCGAAGGGACGCTGCGCGATGCGGCCGTCCTCCGTGCGCGAGAACACCGCACCCCAGTTCTCGAGCTGGTAGACGTCGCCGGGCGCTTCGTCGCACAGGATCTCGATCGCGTCCTGGTCGCCGAGGTAGTCGGAGCCCTTGACCGTGTCGAAGGCGTGGATCTCCGGATTGTCCTCTGACGCGTTCCCGAGCGCCGCGTTGATGCCGCCCTCGGCCGCGCCGGAGTGCGAGCGTGTCGGGTGGATCTTCGAGATCATCGCCACGTCCGCGCCCGCGTCGAAGGCCTCGATCGCTGCGCGCATGCCTGCGCAGCCCGCACCGACGACGAGCACGTCGTGCTTTGCGATCACATAGACGACGCTAGCGCACCGGCCGACGCCGTCGGCGCCGGAACCGTCGGCCGCAGGCGGCCGGGAACGTATGTCGAAATCGACCTCCGTGGACGCTCGCTCCGCCGCCGATCGTTTCCTCGACTCGCCCGCACTGAGCGAGAGCACTCGGCGTGCCTATCGCGGCGACGTCGAGGAGTTCTGCACCTGGCTCGAGGAACGTCGCACGGGCCTCGACGCCGTTGACGTCCGGGTCCTCGCGGATTACGTCGCTTGGCTCGGTGGCCCGAGACACGGGCGGCGGCCGCGGAAGCTCGCGCCCGCGACGATCGGGCGGAAGCTCGCGTCCGTGCGCACCTTCCTCAGACACGCGCTCGGGCCGGACCGGGTCCCCGACGCGCGCCTCGGGCCCCGCCGTGCGCGCCGCCTGCCCGACGCCCCCGCGGCAGCCGAGGTCGAGCGCATGCTCGAGGCGCTCGAGGGCGAAGGACCAATCGCGCTCAGGAACCGTGCGCTCGTCGAGCTCGTCTACTCGGCCGGGCTGCGCAGCGCCGAGGCGGTGGGGCTCGACCTCGGAGACGTCGACTTCGAGCAGGAGCACGTGCACGTTCGCCGCGGCAAGGGCGGCAAGGAACGGGTCGTCCCGCTCGGCGAGGAGGCGGCGCTCTGGCTCGGCCGCTACCTCCGAGACGCCCGCCCCGACCTCGCAACGGGCGCAAACGACGCCTTGTTCATCTCCGCTCGCGGCCGGCGGCTCGACACGAGCACACTGCGCCGGATCGTTCCTCACCCCCATCGGCTGAGGCACGCGTTTGCCACGCACCTGCTCGAGGGCGGCGCCGACCTGCGGACGATCCAGGAGCTGCTCGGCCACAGCTCCCTCTCGACGACGCAGGTCTACAGCCACGTCGACCCACGCCATCTCCGGCGCGTCTACGACCGATCGCATCCACGGTCGTGAGGACCGGGAGAATGCGGGGATGCGGGTCTCGGCGAAGGTCGACTACGCGCTCCGCGCGATGGCGGAGCTCGCCGCGGCACCGCCCGGCCTTACGACCGCCGAACAGCTCGCCTCGGCGCAGCACATCCCGCCGAAGTTCCTCGAGAGCATCCTCTCCCAGCTCCGGAGCGCCGGGCTGGTAGCGAGCCAGCGTGGTGCCGAGGGCGGCTATCAGCTCGCCCGGCCGGCCGAGGAGATCTCGATCGCCGAGGTGATCCGGGAGCTCGAGGGACCGATCGCCACCGTGCGAGGCGTGCGACCGGACGAGCTGGAGTACGACGGCGCGGCCACGGGTCTGCGCGACGTCTGGCTCGAGCTGCGCTCGCAGATCCGCGGCGTACTCGAGCAGACCACGCTCGCGGACCTCGCCGGGCCCGCTCGCAAGACCTGATTGTTCGCATTCTGTTCGGACTTGCGGTGCGGGTTCCGCTTATGGCAATAATCAGCATCGCCAATACCTAGAAGAACGGTAGGTAATCCCCGAAAGGATGGACAAGCGCAATGCGCCGACTCTTGATCCCCGCTCTGATTCTCCCGGTCGCCTGCGCTTGCGCGGGCGCCGCCGAGGCCCGCCAGGCGGGAACGACGATCAACCTCGTCGCCTACTCGACGCCGAAGCCCGTCATGCAGAAGCTCATCTCGCGCTTCGGTCACACGTCCGCTGGAACCGGCGTCTCGTTCTCGCAGTCGTACGGGCCCTCGGGCTCGCAGGCGCGGGCGATCGCCGCCGGCCAGCCCGCGAGCATCGCCTTTCTCTCGACCGGGCTCGACATCGACACACTCGCCGATGCCGGCGTCGTCGCCAAGAACTGGAACAAGGCGCCCTACGGGGGCATCGCCGCAGATTCCGTCGTCGCCCTCGTCGTACGTCCCGGCAACCCCAAGCACATCCACGGGTGGAGCGACCTCGTGAAACCGGGTGTCCAGGTGGTCACGCCGAACCCGTTCAGCTCCGGCTCGGCGAAGTGGAACGTGCTCGCCGCCTACGGAGCAGCGCGGAAATCCGGGATGAGCGACCACAAGGCGCTCCAGTTCGTGACGAAGCTCTTCAAGCACGTCGTCTCCCAGGACACGTCCGGCTCGAACGCAGCGAACACGTTCTTCTCGGGCAAGGGCGACGTCCTCATCACCTACGAGAGCGAGGCGTACAGCGCGCTGGCCACCGGCAACAAGGGCGAGCTCGTCGTCCCCAAGCCGACGATGCTGATCGAGCTGCCGATGGTCGCACTCAAGGATGCCCCCTCCGCGGCGAAGGCCTTCATCACCTACGCGCACGCGCCGAAGCAGCAGGCGATCTTCGCGGCGAACGGCTATCGCCCCGTCGTCAAGTCGGTCCTCGAGCGGCAAAACCTCGCGAGCTGGGCGAAGAAGTACAAGACGGGCCCGACCTTCAACATCCGGGACCGCCTCTTCGGCGGCTGGCTCAAGGCCAACAGAGTCTGGTTCGACCCCAACACCGGCCGGATGGTCGGAATCGAGCGCGCCGTCGGCGGCGGCTAGATGGAAGCCTCCGGCGCCGCCGCGAGAGCATCGCGCCTCCGCCCGCGTGAGACAGCTCGCGCGGGCGGA
>VAXA01000006.1 GCA_005883365.1 Actinomycetota bacterium | reverse complement strand
CCGGCTCGCCGGGCGGCGCCGAAGGCGCCGCGGTCCTCCCGCTGGGCGTCGGCGGCTCTGCCGTCGGCCCTTCCAGCACGGCATTCGCCTGTTCGAGCCGACGGCGCGCCTCGTCGGCCTCCGCCTCGACCCGTGCCGCCTCGACCTCAACGGCGGAGACGGCTTCGGACGCGGCGCCGTGCTCCTGCCGCAGCTCCACCTCGGCCGCGCCGAGCCGGCGCAGCTCGGCGCCGAGCTCGCCGCTGCGCGCCGCACCTGCGTCGACCTCCTCCCGGAGGGGCGCCTCGAAGTGCTGCACCGAGACGTCGAGTGCGTGCAGGAGCCGCTCGGCGATCTGGACGCTGCGGTCGGCGAAGGGATTCCGCTCGAGCGAATACGCGGCTTCCGGGATCGGCGTCTCGAGCCTCGCGCGAAGCTCGTCGAGCTCCGAAGCAAGCGATCGCCGGCGAGCCTGCAGCTCGAGCAGCAGCGCCTCGGCGGTCTCGCCCGCGAACCACAGCTCGCCACGCTGCGGGTCGTACCCGAAGCCCTCCGATGTCACCGCCGGGACCGACGACGCCAGCAGCTCCTCCTTCGCGACGACGGGCATCTGGGCAACGAGCTGGGCGGGATCCCGGCCGACCAGGACGACGAGGCTGCCGAGCCCCGCCTCGCGCGCTCGCTCGAGCAGTGCGAGCGCTCCGGCCGCGTCGTCCCGAACCACGGCGGAGGCCGAACGGCCGAGCGCGGCCGCGACCGCGCGCTCGCGGCCGGGCTCCACCTCGAGTAGCGAGAGGGCGATCCGCTCGCCGTCCTCGGCCAGCGCCCGCGCCGCCGGCGGCAGCCCCTCGCGCTCGGCGAGCGCCCGATCGAGCGTCCGCAGGCGCTCTTCCAGCAATCGGATCTCGTCCGTGAGGGCGGCCCGCTCGGCGCGAACGCGCTCGTCGAGCACCCGGCGCGGGCGGGCCAGCTCGTCGCGGAGCCCGAGCACCCGCGCCTCCGCGGACTCGCGCCGCAGCTCGAGACGCTCCGCTGCGCTGCGGAGCCTGTAGAGCGCCTGCAGCGCCTGCTCGCGCGCACCAGCCGCGTCGGCGAGCTCCTCCTCGGCCTGCCCGCGCTCGGCGAGCAGCGCCGCGAGCCTCTCGTCCACCCCGCGCCGTGCCGCCGCGGCCGCGCTCCGCCGCGTTTCGAGCTCCGCCAACCGTTCGTCGAGCCCGGCGAGGTCGAGTTGCGCGATCCGCGCCCGCAGGCGCGCGAGCTCGACCACGAGCTTCTGCGCGCGTTCCGCCGCCGTCGCCTGGAGCGCGAGCGGCCGGAGCCGCTTCCGAACCTCCGCCTCGACGTCGCAGGCGCGCTCGACCTCGACGGCGACACGCGCGAGCTTGAGCTCGGCGCGGTGACGGCGGGCCTTGAAGCGGCCGAGGCCGGCAGCCTCCTCGATCAGCGCACGCCGCTCGGCAGGCCGCGACGCGAGGATCGCCTCGACCTTGCCCTGGCTGATGATCGAGTGCATTCCCTGGCCGAGCCCGAGGTCGGCGAGCAGCTCGACGAGGTCGAGCCGCCGCACGGCAGCCCGGTTGACGAGGTACTGCCCCTCGCCGCCGCGGTGCAGGCGACGGGCCACCGAGAGCTCGGAATAGTCGACGGGCAGCGCCCCGTCGGCGTTGTCGAAGAGGAGCTCGACCTCGCAGAAGTCGGCGGAGCCGCGCGCGCCGCCGCCGGCGAAGAGGACGTCGTCGGGCTTCTCGGCCCGCAGCTCGGTCGGGCTGAGGGAACCGGCGGCCCAGCGGATCGCGTCGGAGACGTTCGACTTGCCGGAGCCGTTCGGGCCGACAATCACGCCGACGCCCGGCTCGAGACGGACCTCGACCGGGTCGGGGAACGACTTGAAGCCGCGCAGCTTGATCGCCCGGAGGTGCACGAGCCGCGCACGCTATCGCGCGCCGCGGACGCCGCCTCAGCCTGCTACGCCTCCTCCGCCATCGCGAGGAGATCGTCGCGCGAGATCTTGCCGACGAGCTCGGGATGGTCGCGGTTGACGTGCTCCTCGGCGTTCGCGAGCAGTTCCTCGTCGGTCTCGCCGCGGACGACGCGCCCGCACTCACAATTGATCAGCTTCGCCATCGTTCTCCTCCTTCGGTAGCCGATGCGGCATTGTCCGCCGGCGTCCTTGCGGTTACCTTGGCAAGAGCTTGGAGTCGACACGCATCCAGCTCTGTGGGCGGCTCGTCGCCGAGATCGCGGGACGGCGAATCGACACCGATCTGCCCGGCCGGCAAGGCCGTATCCTCTTCGCCTTCCTCGTGGTCAACAGGTTGCGGACCGCGAGCCGTGACGAGCTCGTCGAGGCGGTCTGGCCCGGCGGACGTGACGGAGGCCTGTCGCCGCTGCTCTCGAAGCTGCGGCGGCTGGTCGAGCTCGAAGGCCGCAGCCGTATCCGCATCGTCCTCCCGGCGGAGGCCTGGATCGACGTCGACGCGGCCGCGGAGGGGCTGCATCGTGCCGAGACGGCGGTGGCGCGGCGCGACTGGAAGGCCGCCTGGGGCCCGGCCCGGGTGGCGCAGCACGTCGCCCGGCGCGGCTTCCTTCCCGGCGAGGAGGCGCCGTGGGTCAGTGAGGAGCGGCGCCGGCTGGAGGAGATCCACACGCGTTCGCTCGAGCTCGTCGCGGAGGCATGCGTCAACATCGGCGGTGGGGAGCTCGACACCGCTGAACGCGCCGCGCGCGCGCTGGTGCGCGAGCAGCCGTTTCGCGAGACCGGCTGGAGGTTGCTGATGCGCGTGCTGCACGCCCGCGGTAATCGCGCCGAGGCGCTCAAGGTCTACGACGAGCTGCGCGCGTTCCTACGCGAGGAGCTCGGGACCGCTCCGAGCGGGGTGACGAAGGCGCTGCACGGCGAGCTGCTCGCCTAGCCGCCCCCTAGGTCAGCCGAGCTCTTCGTCGGCCTCGTCGCGCGCGAGCGGCGCGTCCTCGTCCGCCGGCTCGGCGTCGGGGAAGATCTCGAGGATCCCGCGCGGTGCGGAATCCGGCTCCTCCGCCGTGAGCCGCCGCAGCCGGAGCTCCGAGTTGGTCGGACGCCGCTCGGTCATGAGGCGGCACAGCATGCCAGAAATGGCCCGAGAGCCGCGAAAACGCGCCGAGTCAGGCCTCGTCGCCGTCGAGCTTTTCGAGCGCCTCCCGGGCGGCTTCCTGCTCGGCTGCCTTCTTCGTACGGCCCTCGCCGCGGCCGAGCTCCTCCCCGTCGACGATCGCCGCGCAGGTGAAGCTGCGTTCGTGCGGTGGTCCCTCGACCGAGATCTCCACGTACGTCACGTGGCGGCCGCTGCGGGCGAGCAGCTCTTGCAGGTCCGTCTTCTGGTCGACCCGGGTCGTGAGCGCCTGCTCGATATGCTGCGAGAACGCGGCGACGACGGCGTCCTCGATCGCCGCGAAGCCGTGCTGGAGGAAGAGCGCGCCCAGCGCCGCCTCGATGACCGCGGCGAGCACGTTGCGGTTCCGTGCGAGCCGCTCGAGCTCGTCCTGTGTCTGCGTCGCGGCCGCCCTTTCGACGAGGCGCTTCCCGAGATCGAGCTCCCGTGCCACTTCGGCGCAGGTCGCCCGGGAGACGACGTGGGAGCGAACCTTCGCGAGCCGCCCCTCGGAGAAATCAGGATGGCGCGCGTAGAGCGCGTGCGCGACAGCGAGCTCGAGGACGCTGTCACCGAGGAACTCGAGGCGCTCGTACGAGGCGCCGCGCTCGCTAGCCCAGGAGGTGTGCGTGAAGACGGTCTCCGCCAGCTCCGGCGAGAGCGCGTCGATCAGCTGGGCGAGGTCCGAAGCCGCGGCTACTGGTGCGAGGTGACGTAGTCGACGGCCTGGCCGACGGTCTGGATCTTTTGAGCGTCCTCGTCCGAGATCTTGATCCCGAACTGGTCCTCGAGCTCCATGATCAGCTCGACGAGGTCGAGCGAATCGGCGTCCAGATCCTCCTGGAAGGATGCCTCGTCCGTGATGTCCGCTTCCTCGATGCCGAGTTGCTCGGTGAGGACCTCCTTGACCCGCTCGTAGACTTCCTCGCGCGACGCTGCCATGTCACCTCGTTCTCGTTGGGGGCCGGAAAAGCGCGCCGATCATACAATCTCCGCCTCCTGAGGCAGCCTGGCAGCGAGACGGCCGACAACATCGTGGTCGACGCCGCGAGCCGCGAGCCGGATCGCGTTGGCGATCGCGGTCGGGGAAGAGTTGCCGTGCGCGATCACCACAAGCCCGCGCAGGCCGAGGAGATAAGCGCCTCCGTAGGTGTCGGGATCGAGGCGCGCGCGCAGCCGCCGGGCGGCGGGACGGATGAGGAATCCGCCGAGGGTTCCGGCCGTGCTCGCCGTGATCTCCTCGCGCAGCGAGTCGAGCAGGGTGCGGATCGTCCCCTCCACGGACTTGAGGGCCACGTTGCCCGTGAAGCCGTCCGTGACGAGCACGTCGGCGGCGCCTTCGAGGATGTCCCGGCCCTCGGCGTTGCCGCGGAAATCAAGATCGGAGGCGGAGAGGAGCGCGTGCGCCTCCAGGGTGAGGTGGTTTCCCTTCTCCGGCTCCTCACCGATCGAGAGGAGACGCACCCGCGGGCGGGCGATGCCGAGGATCTCCTCCGCGAAGACCGCTCCCATCGTCGCGAACTGGAGCAGGTGCTCGGGGCGGCAGTCGGCATTCGCGCCGGCGTCGATCAGGATCGGGGGGCCCTGGCGGGAGGGAATCGGGACGGCGATCGCCGGGCGGCGCACTCCGGGCACGCGCCGGAGCAGGACGAGCCCCGCGGCGAGCGTCGCCCCCGTGTTGCCGGCCGACACGACCGCGTCGGCCTCCCCGTCCGCGACGGCCTTGACCGCGCGGACGAGCGAGCTGTCGGCCTTCGTCCGAAACGCATCGGCGGGCTTCTCGTGCATGCCGACGACCTGCGTCGTCGGGACGAGCGCGAGCTCGCCGGTGTCGAGCTCCGACGAACCGAAGATCGCCGGAACCACCCCGTCGGACGCCGCTTGCCGAGCGCCCTCGATGACGACACCGGCGCCGCGGTCGCTGCCCATCGCATCGACAGCCACGCGGATCATGTCAGGAGAGCTTACGGAGCCTGGACGCGGAGCGGCTCGACCTCGCGGCCTTTGTACGTGCCGCACGTCGGGCAGACGCGGTGCGGGCGCTTCGGCTGGCCGCACGTCGGACAGACGTTGACCTTCGGCGGGCCGATCGCGTGCGTCGCGCGCCGCTTGTCGCGGCGGGATTTCGAGGTTTTCCGCTTCGGGACGGCCATGGCCGCGGGCCACTATAGCCTGCGCCCGTGCGGACGACCGAGATCCTCGCGCTCTTCGACGAGCAGCTGCGAGAGCCGAACCAGCCCGACGGCCTCTACATCGGGGATGGCTGGAGCGCCGTCATCCGGCCGCCCGCGGACGGCGATGTCGGCCGTCTCATCGCGCGAATGCGCGAGCTGCCCGGCCACGTCGAGTGGAAGTACTACTCCCACGACGGCCCGGAGCTCCGCGAGCGTCTCGTCGCCGCCGGGCTCGAGCCGGACGACGAGGAGACGGTGGTCGTCGCCGAGGCCGCGTCGATCCCGCCTCCGCCCGACGACGTGGAGCTTAGGGTCGTGACGGACGAGTTCGTCGACCTCGCGGCGCGCGTCTTCGGCAGCCGTTTCGAGCTCCCGGAGAAGGCCGTCGCCGTCGTCGCCGTCGTGGACGGAGAGGCGGTCTCCGGCGGGCGCGTCGATCTCGAGGACGGCGTCGAGTTCGCCGGGCTGTTCGGCGGCGTGACGCTGCCCGAGTTCCGTCGGCGCGGGCTGTACCGCGCGGTCGTCGCGAAGCGGGCGGAACTGGCGCGCGAACGCGGCTACCGCTGGCTCTACTCGGACGCGCTGCCGACGAGCCGGCCGATCCTCGAACGACTCGGCTTCGTCGCGATCACGACGACGACGCCGTTCACGCTTCCTTCTGCTGCAGCTCACTGAGCTTCGCCCACCGCGGGTCGGTGCGCTCCTCGACGTGCTCGTGCGGCTCGGCGTTGAGGTCCTTCCCGCAGACCGGGCAGAGGCCGGCGCAGTCGGGCCGGCAGAGGATCTTGTCCGGCAGCGCGAGCGCGATCGCGTCGTGCGCCCAGGCGGAGAGATCGAGCCGGTCGTCCTCCAGGTACTCGGTCCGCTCCTCTTCGCTGTCGGGCTTCGTGGCCTGGTACTCGCGGAGGCGGAGCTGGAGTGGCAGCTCGGCGTCCTGGAGGCAGCGGAAGCACGGGCCTTGAAGCGCTACGTCGAGCGCGAGCTCGAGAACGGCTCCGCTCGACGCGCGCGTGACGGTGAGCTCGGCAGGCGCGGGATTGGGCTTCGGCTCGTACGCCTGGCCGGCGAGCGCGAGCGGCTCGACCTCGATCTCGACGCGCTCGCCTGCCTGGTCGCCGCTGCGGATGCGGAGCGTGCGGAGGTCGAAGGTGGTCATACCGCCACCGTAGCGCGGACGGCTGCGCCGGCTAGGGCGCCATGCGGCGCAGGTCGGCGAGCCGTGGCACCGGCTGGACCGGGCGATCCTGTGCTTCCTTGCGGCGAAGGTACGGGCCGACCGTCTCCGGCGTCGGCTCCGCGTCCTCGTGTGGCGCGTGCCGCGCGAGGACGAGCATCCCCACCGAGGCGAGAATGATCGCGCCGGCCGCGAGCTCCCGGCCCCCGACCGGCTCGCCGGCGAACAGCCAACCGAGCAGGACGGCGATGGCGGGATTGACGTAGGCGTACGTCGAGACAAGCACGCTCGACGCGCCGCTCCGCAGGAGCCAGCCGTAGGCCGTGAAGGCCAGGATCGAGCCGAAGACGACGAGGTAGCCGAAAGAGGCCAGCGAGGCTGCCGAGATGGCTGCGGGATGCACTGCCCCGACTTCTCCCATCGCCGCTCCGGCGACGGCGAGGAGGGCGGCCGCGCACAGCATCTGCATCGCCGCGGAGAGGAACGGAGCCTGCGGCAATTGTGCGACGCGCCCGTAGGCCGAGCCCGCCGCCCAGGCGAGCGCGCCGCCGAGGATCACGGCCGCGCCGACCGGATCGACGTGCACGCTCGCGCCGACGAGCACTGCCACGCCGAGCAATCCGGTCGCGATCCCGGCGAGAGCGCCGAGCGAGAGCCGGATCCCGAAGAACGTGCGGTCGAGAAGCGCCGTGAACAGCGGCACCGCGGCGATGAGGAGCGCTGTCAGTCCGGAGGCGACGCGTTGCTCCGCCCAGGCCACGCCGCCGGTCTCGACGAACAGGAGGAGCCCGCCCACGATCGCGGCGGCCTTCCACTCGTGCCGGCCCGGGCGCGCGGCCCTGACGTCACCGCGCCAGGTGGACCAGGCGTAGAGCAGGCCTCCGGCGAGCGCGAACCGAGCCGCGAGCATCAGCAGCGGCGGCAGCGTCCGGTCGGCGACCGCGATCGCGAGATACGTCGATCCCCAGACGACGTACACGGTCCCGAGCGCAACGGCGATCTTCGTCCTCATGGCTCCATGGTGCCGAGCCGGATCGATCAGGACAAGTTGAGTTACCGTTCGTATCGATTATGAACACTGATCAATGGCTGGGCGTCGAATTGCGTCACCTCGCCGCCCTGGAGGCGGTCGCACGCACCGGTTCGTTCGGCCGTGCGGCGCGCGAGCTCGGCTACACCCAGTCGGCCGTCAGCCAGCAGATCGCACAGCTCGAGCGGATCATCGGGCACCGCCTCTTCCATCGTCCCGGCGGGCCGCGGCGCGTCGAGCCGACCGAAGCGGGGCTCCTCCTACTGCGCCACGCCGACGCGATCGTCGCCCAGATCGACGCGGCCCGCGCCGACATGGCCGCGCTCGCCGAGGGCGCAGCCGGAACGCTCCGCGTCGGCATCTACCAGAGCGTCGGCGCCCGCCTTCTACCCGCCCTCGTGCGGCGCTTCCGTGCCCAGTGGCCCCGCGTCGGCGTTCGCGTACGGGAGGAGAGCGCCGCCGCCGACCTGCTGCGCCTGCTCGAGCACGGCGAGCTCGACCTGACGTTCGCCGATCTTCCCCTCCGCGAGGGGCCGTTCGAATGGGCGGAACTGCTGCAGGATCCATACGTCCTGCTCGTCTCGGCACGCTCCGAGCTCGCGGAGCTCGACTCGGCTCCGCCGCTGCGCGACGTCGCGAAGCTGCCGCTGATCGGGCGTCGCACCACGGACGAGCCCGAACGCTTCGTGGCCGGTCGCGTGCCGGAGCTGAACGTGGTCTTCCGCACGGACGACAACGGGACGCTCGCCGCGCTGGTGGCGGAGGACCTCGGTGCTGCGATCGAGCCTCGGCTGATCGTCGATCCGCGGAACCGGGACGTGAAGATGCTTCCCTTCGGCTCGCGGATCCCGCCGCGGACGCTCGTCCTCGCCTGGCACCGCGACCGCTACCGCTCGCAGGCGGCTCAGGCGTTCGTCGAGCTCGCGGGCGAGCTGGCCGAAGCTACCGGTTAGAAGCGCTCGTCGTCGGCGACGTCGCCGTTGGAGGCGAGCCCCGCGATGACCGTCTCCTGCGACCGCTCGTGGAGCCGCTCGCGGCCGCGCCGGACGGCGGTGAGGAAGCGCTCGAGGTTGACCTCGAGGGACGCGAGCTGGTTGTCGGCCCAGTCCTCCATCTCGAGCTTCATCTCGCGCGCGCTCCGCCGGGCGTCGTCGACGATCTCGTCGGCCTGCCGCTCCGCGATCTTGACGATCTCGGTCTGCGACGCCTCGCGAACCGCCTGTTCCCGCGCCTCGGCGAGCAGCCGGTCGACCTCGCGCTTCGCCTCGGCCAGCATCTCCTGCCGCTCCTTGACGATCCAGCGGGCCTGCTTGATCTCCTCCGGGATCGTCGCGCGCATCTGGTCGAGGATGTCGTAGATCTCCTCGCGGTCGATCCGCACCTGGTCGGTGAGCGGCACGGCCTTGGCGTTGTGCACGAGGTCGTCGAGCTTGTCGATCAGAACTAGGACGTCCATTGGCTCCGCAGTGTAGCCCCCTGAGCGGTCGGCGCAGTCGAATAGCCCGCCTCAACAGGCGTTAGAAGCAGGCGCGGAGCCAGTCGTAGATCTCGCCGAGGCGTCCGACGGCGATCGAAAGATGCCCGTCCTCCTCGCTGATGTGGGCCTCGACGCCCGGAATGTGCTCGGCGAGCCAGCGACCGTGAGCGGCGGGCACCATCTTGTCCTGCACGCCCTGCCAGAGGAGGATCGGCACGCCGATCTCGGCGAGGTCGAAGCCCCACGGCTTGGTGAATGCGAGATCGTCGTCGCGCCAGCCCGCGGTTCCGCGGGCCACGGCGCGATCGGAGCTCCGCTTGAAGTGCTCGGCGCGCTTGCCGGTGAGGACGGCGGCGTCAACCGGCGGCAGCAAGGTCGCCATCACGTCCTTGATCTGCTCGGGGGACGCCGCACTGAACTCGGCGGCCTCACGCACCAGGAAAGGCTCGAGCGTCTCCGGCCCCTCCAGCGCAGCGTTGAACTCGTCGACGTTCTGCTCGCCCATGCCGGCGAGCCAGTCGAGCCCCTCGGCCGGATACGGCGTCGGCGCGGCGATCACCGCGGCGCCGAGGCACTGCGGCGAGCGGGCGCCGCAGGCGAGCGAGTGAGGACAGCCGCCGGAGCCGCCTAGCGCGACGTACCGCTCGACCTTGAGCGCCTCGAGCACATCCTCGACGTCGGGCACCACGTCGGCGACCGAGCGGCCGGGTTTCGGCGTCGATCCGCCGTAGCCGGCACGGTCGAAGCGGACGATGCGCAGCCCGCGCTCGCGGCCGCGGTCGATGTCCGGCGGATAGGGAAGGCCGCTGCCCGGCGTGCCATGGTGCTCGACGACGACGTGGCCGTCCGGGTCGCCGTCGTCGTAGACGTGCAGCGTCCGGCCGTCGCGGAGCGTGACGTCGAGCTCTCTCACTCGTCCGGCCGTTCCGGCGTTCCCGGCCGACCGTTCGGGAAGAGCTCGGCGAGCCGCCGCGCGACCGGCTCGGGCACGAGCGCCGAGACGTCGCCGCCGAAGGCCGCGATCTCCTTCACGCCGCTAGAGGAGACGAAGCTCACCTGCGGGCTCGCCATCACGTAGACCGTCTCGACCTCCGGCGCCAGCGTCCGGTTGAGCTGGTTCATCTGGAACTCCCACTCGAAGTCCGAGATGACGCGGAGACCCTTGACGATCGCCTTCGCCTCCCACCTGCGCGCGAAATCGACGACGAGCTCCCGGAAGACGTCGATCTCGACGTTGGGGAGGCTGGCGAGGGCGTCGCGGAGGAACTCGACCCGCTCCTCGACCGCGAACGTCGGCTCCTTGTGGTGCGGCATCCCCACCACGCCGACGACGACACGGTCGAAGATCCCGGCCGCGCGCGCGATCACGTCGACGTGGCCGTTCGTGACGGGGTCGTATGACCCCGGTGCGATAGCGGTGATCAATTTCCCGCTCCGGCGCCGTACATGCCGGCGCCTCCGCTACCGGGCGGCTCCGTCGAGCCTACGCCGCTGGGAGCTTCGAAGAGCGTGACGCGGGTCTGGCCGTACCTGCGGCTCGTGCGGACGGGCAGCGGCAGCTCCGGCTCCGTCCGCGCGTCCGTCTCGACGACAAGCAGGCCGTCCGCTGCGAGCAGCGGCGGCAGGTGGCGC
>VAXA01000085.1 GCA_005883365.1 Actinomycetota bacterium | reverse complement strand
ATGCCTACGGCGTGCACGCTCGCTACTCCGGCGGCGTCGTAACGCACCGTTACGCCGCCGCCAGTGCCGCATGAGGGTTCGAAACGTTCGAACCACAACCAGGCGAAAGGCCGGAGACTAAGACATCCGCGTAGCGGGGGCTTAGCCGCAGGCCGCACTGCGCTCGCGACGGCCTCCGCCGCGCGCGAGCGCACCAGGCAGCCAACCCATCCAGAGCATCGAAAATCAAAACAGCACGGAGCGGGCCGGAAACCACGCTTTCCGGCCCGCAGAGTTCCGTATCCAGCGAGCGAAGCGCCAGCTTCGCTCGCTACCAAAGTAGGAAGGTCGCGATCTCGCCGGGCGCGAGCTCGAGGCCGCCGTCGACGTCCGCCTCCTCGTCGAGCCGGATGCGCCGGGCGGGGACGCTCAGGGTCAACGCCTCCGGCTGGGGATTGGGGTTGAAGACGCGCAGGACGAGGCCCTTGCCGTCCTCGGCCGCCTTGAGGCAGGAGAAGACGACATCGCCGGCCAGCTCCAGCGGCGACTCGAACGGGTCGCCGCGCAGGAAGTCCGTCCGGTAATCCTGGCTCGCCCGCAGGAGCTCCGCGTCGGAGAGCGCGTCGCCGTCGAAGCGGAGCGCGTACTCGAGGACCTGCGTCCCGCGGCACTGGCCCTCCGGCGTGGCGATCTCCGGCCCCGCGGCGACCGGCCGCGTGGGCAGTCCCGGCGGCCGCGAGATCGTGCCGACGCAGCGCAGCAGCGTCAGCCGCAGCCCGTCCGGGGACGCCTCGTACTCCGGTAACCCCTTCGTCAACAGGACGAGCGGGCCGAGCGCGACGGCGCCCAGCGTGTGGGCTGTCGGCACGGGGGGCTCGACCCATTTTGCTCGCGGCGCCGGGGGCACGAGCGGCCGCCGTACGACGGCGAACTGACTTTCGGCGCGCACGCCGTCGCCGCCGGCGTCGGAGCGAATGCGGACGCGCAGCCGGTGGTCCTCGGCTTCGTTCTCGACGACGCTCGTCAGCTCGACTCGGTCGAGGCCCGGGACGGCCCGGATGGTCGTCTCGATCCGGATCCCGGGCAGCTCGTGCTCGAGCACGAGCGCGTCGCCGTCGTGACTCGAGCCGACCAGATGAGCAGAGGTGGCTTTGCCCGAGGGACAGAACGTGTAGAGGTCGCCGATGTCCGGCTCGTCCTCGAACACGAGCAGCTCCGCGATCGCCTCGGGCTCGAACGGCGTCTCTCGCTCCAGCGGCTCGGGCCGCCTGCCGCAGAAGCCGTCGAGCTCGAAGAGGCTGCCGTCGACGACGCGGCGCCGCCGAAAGGGGAGCGTGTTGACGAGCGAACCGCCGACCCCGAGCGCCTCCCCTTCGACGAAGTCGAGGGTCCTGTCCAGCTGCTCGTAGCGGACGAGCATGTCCCGGTGCACCTCGTCGCACGAGCAGCCGCAGATCGAGTCATGGGGATGGTTGCGGAGCAGGTCGCGCCACCCGAGCCGGAGATCGGCGGCCGGATACGGCGCGTCCTCGCGCAGCGTCCGCAGCGCCGCAGCCGTCTCGATCGAGAGCAGGCGCCGCTCTGCGCGCTCGTTCGCCTGCTTGAGGTAGATCCGCGCCGAGTTGACACCGCGCAGGACGTTCTGGAGACGGCTGCCCACGAGCTCCCCCTCGTGCACCGGCAGCGCGTCGGTCGCGGGCGTGTGCTCGTCGTAGCGACCGATCCGGAAGGCGGCGCCGAACGTGCTCTCTAGCCCCGCGAGGATCGCCGACAGCTCCGGCTCGATCGGCAGATGGTCGGAGCCGTTCGCAAGCACGATCTCCTCCTGGCCGGCTCGCCGGACGAGGTCGCCGAAGTGCTCGACGATCGCGCGCACGCGCTGCTCGGCGTCGTGGAACCAGGTCAGGCGTGCGAAGTTGTCGTAGTGCGGGAGCATCTGGCAGGCGACGACCCCCGCGGGGCCGGCTCGCCAGCGGAAGACGACGCCGACGTCGTCGAGCTCGTCTCCAAGCCCACGCGAGAAGAGGAAGGTGCCGATGCCGAAGCCGGCCAGGATCTGCGGCAGCTGTGCGGGGTGCCCGAAGCTGTCGGGGAGGTAGCCGGCGTTGCTCGGCTCGACCCCGAACCGGCGGCAGACCCGGCGTCCGAGCAGGAGGTTGCGGACGAGCGACTCGCCGCCGACGAGGATCTCGTCGGGGAGGACGTACGACGGGCCGACCTCGAGGCGGCCTGCGGCAAGCAGGGCCCGCAGCCGCGCCTCGTTCTCCGGGCGCACCTCGACGTAGTCCTCGAGCACGATCGCCTGCCCGTCGAGCGTGAACGAGGTGAACGAGGGGTCGGTTTCGAGCGTGTCCAGAACGCCGTCGACTCTCTCTCCGAGGTGCAGCCGGAACTGCTCGAACGGCAGGTACCACTCGCGATCCCAGTGCGTGTGCGGCACGACCAGGTAGCAAAAGTCCGAGACCTCGGCCACGGCGGGACACTACTGATGGCGCCGATACGATCGACGCATGCGGTTCGAGACCATCCTTTTCGACCTCGACGGCACCGTCGTCGACTCCGGCGCGATCATCCTCGCCTCGATGCGGCACGCGACGCGCGAGGTGCTCGGCCGCGACTACTCCGACGAGGAGCTGCTGCAGGCGGTTGGCGGTCCCGGCCTCGAGGCGCAGATGTCGGCGCTGGCGCCGCACGACGTCGACCGCCTCGTCGACGTCTACCGGGCGCACAACGAGCCGCTCCACGACGACCTCGAGGCGTGCGCCGGAATAGAGGACGTGCTCGTGCGCATGCGGGAAGAGGGGCGGCGCCTCGGCCTCGTCACGGCGAAGCGCCGGTCGACCGTCGAGCTCGCGTTCGCGCGCGTGCCGCTCGGGCATCTCTTCGAGACCGTCGTCGGCGGCGACGAGACGGATCGGCACAAGCCCGACCCGGAGCCGCTCCTCCTCGGTGCCGAGCGACTCGACGCCGATCCCACGGAGACGGCCTACGTCGGCGATTCGCCCTTCGACGTCAGGGCGGCGAAGGCGGCGGGCATGTTCGCCGTCGCCGTGACGTGGGGCCGGATCCACGACCGCGCGCGGCTCGAAGCCGAGGAGCCGGACGCGATCGTCGACAGCGCCGAGGAGCTCCTTGGCGTCCTCTAAGACCACCTCGGCCGCAGCGCGCGCCGGCGAGCTGCGTGACGTCCTCAACCGCGCGCTCATCGCCTACCACGTCGAGGACGCGCCGATCATGGAGGACGCGGCCTACGACGTCCTCTTCGACGAGCTCGTCGCGCTGGAGGAGGAGCATCCTGAGCTCGTCGCGCCCGACTCCCCGACGCGGCGGGTCGGTGGCCTGTCGGACAAGTTCGAGAAGGTTCGGCACCTGGAACCGATGGGCTCGCTCGAGAAGGTGACGACCGAGGAGGGGCTGCGGAAGTGGGACGACGATGTCCGCAAGCGACTGGGCACCGACGAGGCTGTCGCCTACGTCCTCGAGCCGAAGATCGACGGGCTTGCGGTCAACCTGACGTACCAGGACGGCGTCTTCGTGCGCGGGGCGACTCGCGGCGACGGCGTGCAAGGCGAGGACGTCTCACCGAATCTACGCACGATCAAGGCGATCCCGTTGCGCCTCGAGGGCGACCCTCCGGCCGCGATCGAGGTCCGTGGCGAGGTCTACCTGCCGATCACCGGCTTCCGGGAGCTGAACGAGCGCCTCGCCGGAACGAATCAGAAGCTCGCACCAAATCCTCGCAACGCTGCGGCCGGAAGCCTTCGCCAGAAGAACTCGGCAATCACCGCCGACCGGCCGCTCTCGATCTGGGTCTACGGTGCGGGCCACCGCGAAGGCGTCGAGTTCGAGACGCAGTTCGGGATGCTCGAGTGGTTGCGCGAGCACGGACTGCGGACCAACCCGTATGCCGTGCGACTCGAGTCGATCGAGGATGTCGCTGCTGCCTGCGTCGAGTGGGAAAAACGGCGGCTGGAGCTCGACTACGAGATAGACGGCGTCGTGATCAAGGTCGACTCCCTCGACCAGCAGCGACGGCTCGGAGTCCTACACTCCCGCCCCCGCTGGGCGCGCGCCTACAAGTGGGCGCCGATGACGGCGGTGACGCGGCTGCTCGAGATCCGCATCCGGGTGGGTCGCACCGGTGCTCTCAACCCGTGGGCGATCATGGAGCCGGTGCAGGTGGGCGGCGTCACGGTCACCCGCGCAACGCTGCACAACGAAGAGGACATCAATCGCAAGCAGATCCGCGCGGGCGACGACGTCATCGTTCAGCGCGCCGGCGACGTCATCCCGCAGATCGTCGGCCCTGCGGGCCCGCATCGACGCGGGACGAAAGAGTTCCGGATGCCGACGCATTGTCCGCTCTGCGGCTTCGAGGTGGTGAAGCCCGTGGGCGAGGCGATGCACCGCTGCCCGAACCGCGCCTGCCCCTCCCGCGGTCTCGATACACTGATCAACTGGACCGGCGTCGCGGACATCGACGGCGTCGGCGAGCAGACGATCCGGGTCCTGTGGGAGAAGGGTCTAGTCCGCTCGCTGCCCGGCCTCTACCGCCTGACGAAGGAGCAACTGGTGGAGCTCGAGGGGTTCGCGGAGATCTCCGCGGGTGCAGCCGTCGAGTCGATCGAGCGCTCCAAGCAGGTGCCGTTCTCGCGCGTCCTTCTCGGCCTGAACATCCCCGGGATCGGCTGGGTGCTGGCGAGTAACCTCGCAAGCCATTTCGGGACCGTCGACCGCGTGATCGCGGCTACACCCGAGGAGGTCGCCGAAGTCGAGGGATTCGGCCCCGACCGCGCCGAAGACGTGGTCGAATGGTTCGCGGACGAGCAGAACCGTGCCCTCGTCCAAGAGCTCCGCGACCTTGGGCTCCGCTTCGAGCTGAGCGCCGACGAGCGACCGCGCGAGGGGCCGCTCACGGGCAGCACGTACGTCATCACCGGCACGCTCGAGCGGTTCACGCGCGAGGACGCGAAGGCGCGGCTCGAGGCGCGCGGGGCGAAGGTGACGGACTCCGTCTCCGCGAAGACCACCGGCCTCGTCGTCGGGGAGGAGCCCGGCGCGTCGAAGCTGACGAAGGCGCAGAAAGCGGAGGTGCCGATCCTCTCCGAGGCGGACCTCGTCGCGCTGCTCGGGTAGCTCGCGGGTGCTTCGCACCCGCTCGCTGGGTCAAGGAACTCGGGCCGGGAGAGCGCGGTCTCCCGGCCCTCG
>VAXA01000306.1 GCA_005883365.1 Actinomycetota bacterium | reverse complement strand
CGATTCCCGGCGCCAGCGCACCCCGACCGAAGGGATGAGCCGCAGATGCTCGAGACGAAGAAGATCTGGATGAACGGCGAGCTGGTCGATTGGGGGGACGCGACGGTCCACATCGGCACGCACGGGCTCCATTACGGCTCGGGCGTCTTCGAGGGGATCCGCGCCTACGAGACCGACCGCGGCAGCTCCGTCTTCCGCCTAACTGACCACCTCGAGCGGCTGCACCATTCGGCGCAGCTCCTCTACATGGAGCTTCCGTACTCGGTCGAGGAGCTGCGAACGGCGACGTGGGACCTGGTCGGCGCCAACGAGCTGCCGTCGTGTTACCTCCGGCCGATCGCCTTCGTCGGCTACGGCGAGCTCGGCGTGTCGGCAGTGGGAAACCCGATCGACGTCGCGATCATGTCGTGGCCGTGGGGCGCGTACCTCGGGGAAGAGGGCCAGCAGAACGGGATCCGCGCGAAGGTCTCCAGCTGGCAGCGCGTCGGGCCGAACGTCATCCCACACGTCGCGAAGGCGACCGGCGTCTACCTCAACTCGATGCTCGCCGTGGGGGAGGCCAATCGCGCCGGCTACGACGAGGCGATCCTCCTGACCGCCGAGGGATACGTCGCCGACGGCTCGGGCGAGAGCATCTTCCTCGTCCGCGACAGCGTCATCTACACCCCCGACCTGGCCGCCTCGATCCTCGTAGGCATCACACGCGACTCCGTGATCCAGATCGCGCAGGATCTCGGCCACCGCGTCGTCGAGAAGCCGATCATCCGCACCGATCTCTATCTCGCCGACGAGGTGTTCATGGTCGGGACGGCCGCCGAGGTGACACCGATCCGCGAGATCGACGACCAGCTGATCGGGCCGCCCGGCCCTGTCACGCAGGAGATCCAGAAGGCGTACCTCGACACCGTGCACGGGCGCAGCGACCGGTGGAGCCAGTGGCTCGAGTTCGCGCCTGCCGCCAACCCCGCCGCCAAGCCGGCGTGAGACAGGAGGTGGAGTCGGTCCCGCTCTCGGGGCCGTACCTCGGCGAGCGGGAGGAGGAACTCGTCCTCGAGGTGCTCCGCTCGGGGCGGCTCTCGCTCGGGCCGGCAGTCGACCGGTTCGAGGAGCTCGTCGCGGAACGCGTCGGCGCTCCGTACGCGGCGGCCGTCTCCTCCGGCACGACTGGACTCCATCTGCTGTGCGTCGCAGCCGGCATCGGGCCGGGCGACGAGGTGATCACGTCGCCTTACTCGTTCGCCGCGAGCGCGAATTGCTGCCTCTACGAGGGCGGGATCCCCGTCTTCGCGGACATCGACCCGCGGACGCTCAACCTCGTTCCGGCCGCGGTTGAGGCCGCGGTCACCGAACGGACGAAGGCGATCGTCGCCGTTGACATCTACGGCTACCCCTGCGAGCTCGACGAGCTGCGCGCGATCGCAGACCGGCACGGATTGGCGCTGATCGACGACGCCTGCGAGGCGCTCGGCGCGGAGTACCGCGGCGCGCCTGTCGGCTCCAGCGGCACCTCGTGCGTCTTCGCCTTCTATCCGAACAAGCAGATCACGACGGGCGAGGGCGGCATGGTGATCACGCACTCGGAGGAGGAGTGGCACCTGATCCGTTCGCTTCGCAACCAGGGCCGGCCGGAGCCGGGCGGCTGGCTCGAGCACGTGCGGCTCGGCTTCAACTACCGGCTGAGCGACATCGCGTCCGCGCTCGGGATCGGCCAGCTCGAGCGGCTCGACGAGATCCTGGCGCTGCGCGGACAGGCCGCGAAGCGCTATGCGGACATGCTCGGAGGGGTCGCTGGGGTCGAGCTCCCGTGTCCCGACGACGAGGCGCACACGAGATCGTGGTTCGTCTACGTCGTCCTCTTCCCGGACTCTGCTGCCCGAGAGCGTGTGATCGCGGCCTTCGAGCGAGAGGGGATCGGCTACAACCGCTACCTCCCCTCGATCCACTTGCAGCCGTACATGCGCGAGCGCTTCGGCTTCAGTGAGGGGCTGTGCCCGGTCGCCGAGGACGTCAGCTCGCGCTCGCGTTCTCGCGTCCGCCTTGTAGTGAGATGATCCGCCTATGAGCGTAGGCTCGACGGAGCTCATCCAGGAGCGGAGGCGCCGACATGCGCGGCGCCGGAGCGGGAAATGAGCGTAGGCTCGACGGAGCTCATCCAGGAGCGGAGGCGCCGACATGCGCGGCGCCGGAGCGGGAAATGAGCGACGGCGCGGCACGGATGGTCTTTCTCGGCTTCGGCAAGTGGGCTCGCGCCGACCGGATCTACGCGCTCGAGCCGATCACGGGAGACGAGCGCGGCGGCGGCCGCCGCACCCGTGTCTGGATCGAAGGCATCGCGGATCCCGTCCTCGCCGGCCGCACCGAGCGCACGATCCTCCACGACATGGGACAGGACTCGGCGGCCGCGACCGTCGTCCTGGACGACGCGCTCGACCTCGCGGAGCGCGTCGCGAAGGCGGTCGACGAGGGACCGCTCGACCTCCGCGACCTCGGCCGTCGCGCCCGGCGCGTGCTCGAGAAGACCGCCAAGCCGGCCGAGCCAGAG
>VAXA01000016.1 GCA_005883365.1 Actinomycetota bacterium | reverse complement strand
TCGCCGATGAGTACGACGTCCGCGTTCGCGAGCCGCCAGCCGGCACTGCGGACGCGCCTCCAGGCCTGTGTGAGCAGGCCGAGCGAGTCGGCGCCCGCGAACGCCGGATCGCCCGACGGAAACAGTGCGCCGATGTCTTCGAGGCCGGCGGCGCCCAGCAGCGCGTCGGTGAGCGCGTGGGCGAGGACATCGCCGTCGGAGTGGCCCGCAAGGCCGCGCGGGTGGTCGATCCGCACGCCGCCGAGCACGAGCGGCACGCCCTCTTCGAGCGCGTGCGCGTCGAAGCCCGCGCCGACGCGGTACTCCGGGGTCGTCAGCGCCATCCCGCCACCATCTCGAGATCCGCCTCGGACGTCACCTTGAGCAGGCGCGGGTCGCCGTCTACGACCTTCACGCGGCCGCCTACCGCCTCGACGAGGCCCGCGCAGTCGGTCGCCTCGGCGCCGCTCGCCTGAGCGCGGCGCAGGATGTCCGCCGTGAACGCCTGAGGCGTCTGGACGGCCCAGAGCCCGTCGCGCGGCACGGTCTCCTCCACGCCTCCGCCGGAGCCCACCCGCTTCAGCGTGTCGCCGACGGGAAGGCCTGGGACGACCCCGTCCCAGCCTTCGGACAACGGCGCGAGCACGCGCTCGACCACCTCGTCCGTCACGAGCGGCCGCGCCGCGTCGTGCACGAGGACGACGAGCGCGTCGGCGGGCACTTCGGCGAGGCCCGCCCGCACGGAGTCGCTCCTCGTCTCGCCGCCCGCCACGCACGCCTGCACCTTGCCGCAGCCCTCCTCTTCCGCCAGGAGGATCGCAGGTTCCTCCCAGCCCGGCGGCGCGACGAGGACGATCGCATCCACCCAGGGACACGCCTCCAGCCGGCGCAGCGGCTCGGCGAGGAGCGGCTCCTCTCCGAGCTTCGCGAACGCCTTCGGCCGGTCCAGCCCGAGCCGTTCCCCCCGTCCCCCAGCGACGAGGATGGCCCAGACGGACATGTCCGCAAAGCCGGCCCGACTAGGCCGCGGCCGCGGCGGGCTTCTTCTTGGCCGCCGGCTTCTTCTTCGGCGGGCTGTCGGAGGCGAGAACCTCCTCCAGCCAGTCCGCGCAGGTCTCCTCGTCCATGTCCTTTGCGTACATCAGCTCGGACGCGAGGATCTTCTTCGCCTTCACGAACATCTGCTTCTCGCCGGTCGAGAGCCCCTTCTCGCGGTCGCGGAGCGCGAGGTTGCGCACGACCTCGGCGAGCTCGAGGATGTCGCCGGTCTTCATCTTGTCGCGGTTGTGCTTGAAGCGACGGTTCCAGTTCTTCGGCATCTCCGTCGAGACGCCCGTCAGCGCCTTGAGGACGACGCCGACCTCCTTCTCGCCGATCACGCGCCGCAGACCGACCGCGTCGGCATTCTCGGACGGGACCTGCACCGTCATGTCGTTGTGCAGGATCTTGATCGTCAGGTACTCGCGCTGCTGTCCGAGGACCTCACGCTTCTCCTTCTTGACGACCGTTCCCGCCCCGTGGTGGGGATAGACCACCTTGTCGCCGACGTCGTACAAGCCCGACCTCCCCTTGGCTGAGAGCCGCTCCTTCGCTAAGAAAGCCGGCACGCTTTTATGCGCCGGCCACAGGCAACGAGTGTAGCAGAAACGGCCTGGGTAAGCCAAATTTGGGCCAAAACTGCCGTTGTCAGAGCGGTATCGGGTCAGAGCTGCAGGTAGCGGTCGACCAAGTTGTGCTCCTGCAGCCGCCGCAGTCCCTCGCGGATCTCGCGCGCCCGCACCGCCCCGACTCCCTCCACCGATTCGAGCTCGCGCTGCGACGCCCGGACGACCGCGTCGAGGCTGCCGAGGTCGGACACGACACGAAGGATGAGCGGCTCGGGCAGGCGCGGGATGTGGGACAGGGTGCGGTAGCCCCGCGGCACGACGGCCTGGTCGAGCGGGTTGACTCCGCGCTCGTAGCCGAGCACCTCCGCGAGCCTCCCGAACTCGAGCAGCTCCTGGTAGTTGAGGCCGGCGAGCTCGGCGAGCGCCACCGTCGCCTCCTCGCCCGCGCCGAGAACGTGGTAGTCGCGCACGATCGCGTCGCGCTCTCCCGGGACGTCGCCGACGAGCTCCTCGAGCTGGAGCCTGATCAGTCGTCCCTCGCTGCCGAGCTCGGCGCAGTCCCGCGTGATCCGCTGCGCCATGCGTGAGGTCATCTCCGCGCGCTGGAGGACGACGAGCACGTCGTCGAGCACCACGGCGTTCTGGAACTCGAGCGCCGTCAGGCGAGTCAGCACCTGCTCCAGCCGCTGCCGGTACGTGTCGAGCGTGCCGAGCGCCTGATTCGTCTTCGCGAGGACGTCGGCAACCGGGTCGAGCTGGTACCGCGCAGGCCCGACGAAGACGGTGACCGTCTCGCGCTGCTGCGAGACGGAGACCACGAGCGCGCCTGTCTGCTTCGCCACGCGCTCGGCAGTGCGGTGGCGCGTTCCCGTCTCGTTGGACGGGATCGTCGGGTCGGGCATGAGCTGGACGTTGGCCCATGCGAGCCGCTTGATCGCCTCGTCGACGATGATCGCGCCGTCCATCTTCGCCAGCTCATAGAGGAGCTGCGGCCGGAACGGCGCGTCGAGCCTGATGCCGCCGGAGTAGAGGAACGAGAGCTCGGCCGGGTCGCCGACCACGATGAGCGCCCCCTCGTGGGAGCGAATCACGTCGTCGACTGCCTCCCGGAGCCCCGTGCCGGGCGCGATCTTCGCGATCGCGGCGAGGAGCTCGGGGTTGCGCCGCGGGTCTTCCTCCGACGGGATGCGCGTGAAGCCGAGGTCGCCTAGGCGGTGGTCGCTCTTGCGCTCAGTCGTCTCCTTCGGGTCGATCGCCATCCAGCCCCGCCTTGATCGCCTGCCGCAGCGTCTCTGCGGCCTCGACTGCGATTTTGCCAGGCGTTGCCGTGCCGGACGGCGCGACGACGGTGGCGAGGCCGAGCTTCGCGCATTCCTCGAGCCGCCGCTCGGCCTGCGCGGCGGTCCGCAGGCGGCCCGTGAGACCGATCTCCCCAAAGGCTGCAATGCCTGTCTTCACCGGAACGCGCCGCGCGGCGGAGGCGATGGCGAGCGCGACGGCGAGATCGGCGCCCGGCTCGTCGATGCGGACTCCGCCGGCGACGTTGACGAATACGTCGGCCTGACCTAGAGGGACCCGCGCGTGACGCGAGAGCACGGCGACGATCATCGCGAGCCGTTTCGGGTCGATGCCGGTCGCGACGCGACGCGGCATCGCGAGCTCGCTCTGGGCCACGAGCGCCTGGATCTCGAGCAGGATCGGACGCGTTCCCTCGAGCGCGCAGGCGACGGCGGCTCCCGGCTCCCCCGGCACCGTTCGGCCGAAGACCTCGGACGGGTCCGCGACGCCGGCCAGCCCTGCGCCCGTCATCTCGAACACGCCGAGCTCGTTCGTCGAGCCGAAGCGGTTCTTTACGGCCCGCAGGATGCGGTGCGCGTGGTAGCGGTCGCCCTCGAACTGGAGCACGCAGTCGACGAGATGCTCGAGCACGCGCGGGCCGGCGACCGAGCCATCCTTCGTCACGTGGCCGACGAGGATCGTCGCGACGCCGAACTCCTTCGCGACGCGCAGCAGCCGTGACGCCGCTTCGCGCACCTGTCCCACGGAGCCGGGCACGGAACCGAGCTCCGCCGCGTGGAGCGTCTGGACGGAATCGACGACGCACACGGCCGGCCGCTCCACGCGCAGCGTCTCGCAGACGGTCTCGAGCTCGGTCTCGGCGAGGATCTGGACGTTTCCCGCTCCCCCGAGCCGCTCCGCGCGCAGCTTGACCTGGGCCACCGACTCCTCACCAGTCACGAGGAGCGACGAGCGTGTCTCGCCGATCGCGCGCAGCGCCATCAGGAGCAGAGTCGACTTGCCGACGCCCGGCTCGCCCCCGAGCAGCACGAGCGAGGCGGGCACGAGCCCGCCGCCGAGCACCCGGTCGAGCTCCGAGATCCCGGTCGGGATCCGCGCAGCCTCCTCGACCTCGACCTCGACGAGCCGGAGTGGAGTCCGCGCCGCCGCGGTTCCAGCGCCCGCGGCTGCACCGACCGGCTCCTCTACGAGCGTGCCGAAGGCCGAGCAGCCGGGACACTTGCCGAACCAGCGTCCTGCGCTGTAGCCGCACTCGGTGCAGCTGAACTGAACGGCCACCGTTTTCGCCACGGCAGCACACTACGGCCGGGGGCGGACGCGAACCCACGCACAATCCGCAGGACTTCGTGCCAAAACGGAAGCGGCCCCGCCGAAGGGCCGCCACCGTGCTTCGAGGGGGACTCGGGAGCCCCCGCCGCATCGGGGCTCACCGAGGTTGTGCTCTACGAGGAGCATCATCTCGGGTTGACCTCGCTTCACTCGTCCCCTTTCGGGTGGTTCATCGCGGCACTTCACTCGTACCGCGAACGCTCGAAAGGGGCTCCGGAGGGGGCGGCTCGCGCCGCCCCCTCTCGGCTACTCCTCTTCTGTCGCCGGCTCTTCGCCGTCCGTCGACGCGGCCGGTTCGTCGGCCGGCACCGTCACCTTCTCGGGCGTGACCTCGCCCGGGATGAAGGTGATGTCCACGTCGTCGCCCGGCTCGCCGTCGTCGGTGCGCGTGCGCGCGACGAGGATCGTCGAGCCCGGCTCGAGCTCGCGCCCGAGCACGAAGTCCGCGAGCGGATCCTCGATATAGCGCTGGATCGCGCGGCGTAGCGGCCTGGCGCCCATCGCCGGGTCGTAGCCCTTGTCGACGAGCAGCTCCTTCGCCTCGTCGGTGAGCTCGATCGAGACCTCGTGCGTCGCCATCTGCTCGCGCAGCCGGCGGAGCAGGAGGTCGACGATGGACATGATCTCGTCCTTCGAGAGCTTGTGGAAGACGATGACTTCATCGATCCGGTTGAGCAGCTCGGGCCGGAAGACCTTCTTCAGCTCGCCCATCACGCGGCTCTTCATCTCATCGTACGAGAGCCCGGACTCGTCGCCGACGGTGAAGCCGAAGCCGGTGTTCTTCGAGATCTGGGCTGCCCCGAGGTTCGAGGTCATGATCACGATGGCGTTCCGGAAGTCCACGCGGCGCCCCTGGGCGTCGGTCAGCTTCCCCTCCTCGAGGATCTGGAGCAGGATGTTGAACACGTCTGGATGCGCCTTCTCGATCTCGTCGAGCAGGAGCACGGAGTACGGCTTGCGCCGGACGGCCTCGGTGAGCTGCCCGCCCTCGTCGTAGCCGATGTAGCCGGGCGGGGAGCCGACGAGCCGGGACACGGAGTGCTTCTCCATGTACTCCGACATGTCGACCTGGATCATCGCGTCCTCGTCGCTGAACAGGAACTCCGCGAGCGTGCGCGCCAGCTCGGTCTTGCCGACGCCGGACGGGCCGAGGAAGATGAACGAGCCGGTCGGCCGCTTCGGATCCTTGATGCCCGCACGGGCGCGGCGGATCGACTTCGCGACGGCGACGATCGCCTCGTCCTGGCCGACGACGCGCTTGTGCAGCTCCTCCTCCATCTTGACCAGCCGCGCGGACTCGGCCTCGGTGAGCTTGAAGACGGGGATGCCCGTCCACATCGAGACGATGTCGGCGATCTCTTCCTCGCCGACCTGCGGCTGCTCTTCCTGGTTCTCAGAGGTGCGCCACTGCTCCTCGAGCTCCCGCTTCTTCTGCGTGAGCTTCCGCTCCTTGTCACGGAGCGAGGCGGCCTTCTCGAACTCCTGGTTCTCGATCGACGCTTCCTTCTCCTTGCGGACGCGCTCGATCTCGTCCTCGAGCTCGCGGTAGCGCGGCGGCGCGGACATCGACTTGATGCGCAGCCGCGAGGCGGCCTCGTCGATCAGGTCGATCGCCTTGTCGGGCAGGTGGCGATCCTGGATGTAGCGGTCCGAGAGCTCGGCCGCGGCCTTGAGCGCGTCGTCGGTGATCGTGACGCGATGGTGCGCCTCGTACCGGTCGCGCAGGCCGCGCAGGATCTGGACCGAGTCGTCCACCGTCGGCTCCTCGACGCGCACCTGCTGGAAGCGGCGCTCGAGGGCGGCGTCGCGCTCGAGGTACTTGCGGTACTCGTCGAGCGTCGTCGCGCCGATCGTCTGCAGCTCGCCGCGGGCCAGCGCAGGTTTGAGGATCGAGGCCGCGTCGATCGCGCCCTCCGCCGCGCCCGCGCCGACGAGGTTGTGGAGCTCGTCGATGAACAGGACGATGTCGCCGCGCTGCTGGATCTCCTTCATGACCTTCTTCAGCCGCTCCTCGAACTCGCCGCGGTACTTCGAGCCGGCGACGAGGGCGGCCAGGTCGAGGCTGTAGATCTGCTTGCCCTTGAGGATCTCGGGGACCTGGTTCGAGGAGATGCGCTGGGCGAGGCCCTCGACGATCGCCGTCTTGCCGACGCCCGGCTCGCCGATCAGCACGGGGTTGTTCTTCTGGCGCCGCGCGAGGATCTGCATGATCCGCTCGATCTCCGTCTGGCGGCCGACGACCGGGTCGAGCTTGCCCTCCTGCGCCTGCTTCGTGAAGTTGCGTCCGAACTGGTCGAGCAGCTTCGAGGACTTGGACTTCTCGCCCGCCGGGCCGCCTGCGCCCGCCTGGCGGCGGCCGGGACCCGAAAGCATGCGGATGATCTCGTTGCGGATCTTCTCCGCGTCGGCGTCGAAGTCGAGCAGGATCCGGGCCGCGACGCCCTCGTTCTCGCGCACGAGCCCGAGCAGGATGTGCTCGGTGCCGATGTAGTTGTGGCCGAGGGACAGCGCCTCGCGCAGCGCAAGCTCGAGCACCTTCTTCGCGCGCGGCGTGAACGGGATCTGGCCGGTCGTCACCTCGTCGCCCTGGCCGACGATGCGCGCGACCTGCGCCCGCACTTCCTCCACCGTGATGTCGAGAGACTCGAGTACCCGCGCCGCGAGGCCCTCTTCCTCGCGGAGCAGCCCGAGCAGGATGTGCTCGGTGCCGATGTAGTTGTGCTTGAGCGCCCGCGCCTCGTCCTGGGCGAGGACGACGACCTGGCGAGCCCGTTCAGTGAAGCGTTCGAACAAGTCCCTCGACTCTCCTTTCCCTGTACAACCGCAGCTAGCGGTCGAAGGTGCGCCCATCGTAGCCGACCCCCCTGTTGGCACCGAGCGGCGGACCGGCAGTGTTCCGGACGTCATCGGCTCGGTATACGAGTCGCATGAGGATCGCCCAGCTCACGCTCTCGACCACGGACCGGGCGGGCCAGGCGGCCTTCTGGGGCGAGCGGCTCGGCCTGCCGGTGCGGGAGACCGGCTCGGCCGTCGAGGTCGTCCTGCGGCGCTCGACGATTCGCTTCGAGCCGGCGGATGCGGGCACGGACGCCCGCTACCACTTTGCGATCAACGTCCCTCCCGGCTCGATCGAGGAGGCGGCGGCGTGGCTAGGCGACCGGCACGAGATCCTCGAGTTCCACGGCGATTCCGAGGTCGAGGAGGCGGCGACGATCGTTTACACCGATCGTGGCGCCTCGGCCTTCTACTTCCTCGATGCCGCTGGCAACGTCGTCGAGTTGATCGCAAATCCCGGCATCGACGACGAGCCGGAGGCCTCGTTCGGGCCCGACTCCCTGCTCGAGATCGCCGAGATCGGCGTGGCGACGGCGGATACCGCTGCGGCGCGAGCCGTCGTCGAGGAGGTCTTCGGCGCAGGCGTTCTCTGGGGCGGAAGTGACGCTTCGCGGCTGACCGCGATCGGCGACGACCACGGCGTCGTGATCGTCGCGCCCGCAGGACGGGGCTGGATTCCGGTCGGTCTCCTCGCACGGCCGTTGCCGACGACGATCGTCGCCGAGGGCCCACGGCCGGCCGAGGTCATGCTGCCCGAGGGCCCGTATCACCTCCGGGCGATCTAGTCGCGAGCGCGGAGCGTCGGGAAGAGGATGACGTCGCGGATGGAGTCCTTCCCGAGCAGGACCATCGCCAGCCGGTCGATGCCGACGCCGCAGCCGCCGTTGGGCGCCATGCCGTACGACATCGCCTCGACGTAGTCGGGATCACCGGGCTCGGCCTCAGCGTCGCCAGCCTCCCGCTCCGACTCCTGCATGGCGAAGCGCTGCGCCTGCTCCTCGGAATCGTTGAGCTCGCTGAAGGCGTTCGCGAACTCCATCCCGCTCACGACGGCCTCGAAACGCTCGACGAGGGTCTCGTCGCCGTCGGTCGTGCGGGCGAACGGCGACAGCTCGATCGGCCAGTCGTAGACGAGCGTGGGCTGGATCAGCTCCGGCTCGACGAAGTGGGAG
>VAXA01000084.1 GCA_005883365.1 Actinomycetota bacterium | reverse complement strand
ACGCGTCCCGCACGACGAGATCCCGCGCCTGCTGGCCGAGTGTCACGTGCTCGCGCAGCCGAGCCTCGTCGAGCCGCTCGGCCAGGCGCTGCTCGAGGCGATGGCGTGTGGGCGCTCGGTCGTGGCGACGCGCATCGGAGGCCCGCCCGAGTTCGTGCCGCCCGAGGCGGGAGTCCTCGTCGACCCGCTCGACGTCGATGCCCTGGCGCGCGGGCTCGAGCAGGCGGCCGCGTTGCCGTGCCCCAACGAGGCGGCACGCGAGGCGACCGCGGAGCACGACGTCCGCCGCCAGGCGGCGCGCATCGAGGAGATCCTCAGCCGGGCGGCTGCTCGTGGTCGTCCAGATCCGCGAGCCTGACCTCGACGAGCGGCCGGATCCGCTCCTCCAGCCCGGCCTCCCGGGCCAGGGCGAGCGCCTGCTCCCAGCTCTCGCGCGCCTTGGCCGGGTCGACGCCCTGCTTGAGGCGATTGTCGCCGGTCACCAGCAGCTTCTGGATTCGCTCGCGGACGTCGTCCTCTCCCACAAAGCGACGCTAACAGGGCAGGATGACCGGGTGCGGGCCCGCAAGCCGAAGCCGCTCCGCGTCCTGATCGCCGACGACCACCGGCTCTTCGCCGAGGCGCTGGAGGCGATTCTCGCCGCCGACGACCGGATCGAGGTCGTCGGCCAAGCGGGCGACGGCGGCGAGGCCGTCGAACTGGCGAAGAAGCTCGGTCCCGACGTCGTCCTCATGGACGTGAGCATGCCGGTGCTCGACGGCTTCGAGGCGACGCGCGAGATCCGGGCGGCGAGCGAAGGGGTCCGAGTCCTCATGCTCACCGGCTCGAACTCCCGCGCCGATGTGGACCGCTCGCGGGAGGCGGGCGCGTCCGGCTACGTCACCAAGGACCGCATCGCCTCCGAGCTCGTCGCGACGATCGTCGAAGTGACGCATCGGCGGCTACCCTGAGCGCGTGCTCCAGTTCCTCGCCGTCACTCAGGTGCTCATCGTCGTCGGCCTGACCTCGCTCGTCCTCATGCATTCGGGGCGCGACGCGGGCATGGGCGGGATGGGCTTCACGCCGGCGTCGCAGGGCGGAACGCACATCGTGGAGCGCAACCTCACGCGGGTCACGGTCGTGCTCACGGTGCTCTTCTTCGCGAACAGCATCGCCCTCTTCCACTACCTCACGTAGCTGCCGCTGCTGCCCAGCGCGGCTACACTGCGCGGGCTCTCGCGCTGGTGGCGGAATTGGTAGACGCGCTAGGTTGAGGGCCTAGTGGCCGCATAGGCCGTGGAGGTTCAAGTCCTCTCCAGCGCATGACGTTTCGAGGCGGTCGCGCGAGGCGGCCGCCTCTCTTTGGGCTTGACCGATACCGCGTTCGGATATATCTTCACGATATATGGCGCCGACGGCAGTCACTCCGGTCGTGCTCGGTCTGCTCGCGCTCGGACCGCGCTCCGGCTACGACATCAAGGCGGCGGTCGACCGCTCGACGCGTTTCTTCTGGGCGGCGAGCTATGGCCAGATCTATCCGGAGCTGCGCCGGCTCGAGGCGGACGGCCTCGTCGCGGGCGAGGACGCCCCGAACGGGGCCCGCGGCCGCCGGGTCTACGAGCTCACGGACTCCGGCCGGAAGGCGCTCGAAGAATGGCTGCTCGGCACGAGCGTGACGATCGAGTACCGCGACGAGTCCCTCCTGCGCCTCTTCTTCGCCGACGCGCTTCCGCGTGAGCAGGCTCTGGCCCTGCTCGAGGCCCGCCAGCGGGGGCACGAGCAATATCTCGACGTGCTGCGGGCGATCGACGCCCTGCCGGGCCGCGATCCGGACTTCGTCGATCTCGTCCTGCGCTGGGGCATCGACTTCAACGATTGGGGGAGGCAATGGTGCGAGCATCAGCTGCAGCGCCTGCGCCGGAAGAAGAGGAGCTGACCGCTCCGACGTTCCTCGGCGTCTTCCGTGCGGGGGCGCCTGGATTCCTGCGGGAAGGGTTCCTGCCGCTCGGCGCCTTCTACGCCGCGTTCCAGGTGGGCGACCTCACCGCGGCCATCGTCGCGTCGGCCGCCGTTTCGCTGCTCATCTATCTCTACGAGCGCCGCGCCGGCCGCGAGGGGCTGCTCGTCAGGCTTTCGCTGCTCTTCGTCGTGGTGCAGTCGGTCGTCGGGCTGGCGGCCAACAGCACCACCGTCTACCTCGCGCAGCCGGTGCTCGTCGCCGCCGCCTGGGGTCTCGCGTTCCTCCTCTCGGTCCCGCTCGGACGGCCGCTAGCCGGATCGCTCGCCTGCGCCTGGTACCCGTTCCCGCGCTCGTTTCGCGAGACTGCGGCTTTCAAGCGCGTCTTCGGCATCGAGTCGCTCGTGTGGGCCGGGTACTTCCTCGCGCGAAGCGCGCTGCGGCTCGTGATCCTGCTCCGCGGCTCGCTCGAGAGCTTCCTCGCCGTCACGTTCGTGACCGGGACGCCCATGATGCTGCTCCTTCTCGCCTGGTCGATCCGGTACTCGATCCGGCGACTTTCGGATTGACGCCGTCCGGAGGAGTCCGTACCCTGGTGGCGAACACATGTTCGTTACCGTCCCCGACCCCGGAGCGTGAGATGCACACGACAGCCGAGCTGACCGGCCGGCAGCGAGAGATCTGGAGCTTCCTCGTCGACTATGTCGATCGGCATGGGTATCCACCCACTGTGCGCGAGATCGGCTCGGCGGTCGGCCTCGCCTCGCCCTCCACGGTCCACGCCCACCTTGCGAACCTCGAGCGGGCGGGGCTGCTGCGCCGCGACCCGACGAAACCGAGAGCGCTCGAGCTCGTCGGCAGGGTCAAGGGCGCAGCGAAGGGCGCCGAAACCGTCACCGCTGAGCTGCCGAAGCTGCCGCTGCTCGGCCAGATCGCCGCTGGCGGCCCGTTGCTCGCGGAGGAGAACGTCGAGGACGAGATCGCGGTGCCCGAGAGCCTCCATGGCGATTTCCTCCTGCGCGTCAAGGGCGACTCGATGATCGAGGCCGGCATCCTCGACGGCGACGTCGTCGTCGTGCGGCGGGCGCAGGATGCGCGAGACGGCGACATCGTCGTCGCCATCGCCGGCGAGGACGAGTCGGCCGACGAGGCGACCGTGAAGCGGTTCTTCCGCGAGAGCGGCCGCATCCGGCTGCAGCCCGAGAACAGCGCGCTCGAGCCGATCTACGCACCACACGTCCAGATCCTCGGCAAGGTCGTGGGGGTGTTCCGAGAACTTTGAGCGGGCTCACGCCACTTCACCGGACGCTCGAGCAGGAGCTCCTCGCCGTGTTGCGCGGAGCGTCGCTGGAGTGCCCGGTCTGCGGCGAGTTCGTCCTCCACGAGGGACCGGTCGTGCGCTGCCCCGAGTGCGCCATGCGCCTGCACGGGCGAATCGACGGCGCCGGTACCGGGGTACAATCAGGCTTGCAGGCCGGGTGACCGCGGTGGCCGTCAGGCCATCGAGGAAAGTCCGGACACCGCAGGGCAGGACGCTCCCAACAGGGAGGCGGCGAAAGCCGACGGAAAGTGGCACAGAAAACAGACCGCCGGTCGCGGATCTCCGGAGTCGCGGCCGGTAAGGGTGAAACGGTGGGGTAAGAGCCCACCAGCGGCCCTGGCGACAGGGCCGGCTCGTCAAACCCCGTCCGGTGCAAGGCGAACAGGCTCCGCCGACGCGGCCCGCCGAGGAGCCGGGTAGCCGCACAGATGGATGGCCACCCTCGACAGAATCCGGCTTACAGGCCTGCTACGGAAAAGCCCCACAAATGTGGGGCTTTTCTATGCTCTCAGCCGGGCTTTGTCGGGGCCGGCCGTTGCGGCTAATCGGCGCCAACGACCTTGAAGTTCTGGCTGACGAATATGTGGTGGAGCCAGTTGCCCCCGATGTTGTGGACTTCGTATACGCCGTTGCTCAGCTTCACGACTCGGTCGACGAAATCCGGGCGGTACGACCTTCCGGGCCGCAGTCGATGACGGCGCTTCCAAGGCGTTACGCCGGCAGCCGGCCGGTGAGTCCCATCCACTTCAGCCAGCGGTGGATGTAGATCGCGAGCTGGACGCCGCCGGCCGCGCTCAAGTGGATTCCGTCCGAGGCGAACCAGGACGGATGGTTGTGCGCATAGCTGTTCCAGTCGAGGACCGTCATCCAGCGGTAGCGCGCGGACGCGCCGTGGATCACCTCGTTGATCAGGCGGTATTGCTTGTTGACGGCGCGCAAGGTCAGCCAGAGCACGTGGGTCACGCCTCGGCGGTGCATCGCCGTCAACACCCTGCCGATGCCCGAGGCGTAGACGTGCGGGTCGTCGTTGTAGCCGATCAGGACGACCGCCGTCGGCCCGATGCTCCGACCCAGCCGCTTCACCTCCTTGAGGACGCTCGGCGGTGGCGGCGAGATACAGCCCGGCTGGGTCAGGCGGCCGCACGGGGAGAGGTCGAACGTGAGCCGGTTCCCTCGCGCCAGCACCTCGCGAGCGGTCGGGTCCCAGCTGAAGGCCGCCGCGACCGAGTCGCCGAAGATCGTCACGTGCTGCAGCGGCGTCTCCCTCGCCGCAGAGGCCGCAGCGGGCAGCGCACAACAGAGGGCGATGACGAGCGACGGGGCGAGAAGACGACCCACGGCGCCTGGACTCTAAGCCGAACGCCGGCCGATGGAAAGGGCGCTCACGTCCGGAGCTCGACCTCGAGCGCGGTGCCGAGGCCGGGTGTGCTGCGAATGCTGAGGCCTCCCTCGATGGACGAGGCCCGGTCGCGCATGTTCCGCAACCCCTGGCCGCCTGTCGCGAGCTCGGGCGGGAAGCCTTCACCGTCGTCTTCGATCGCGACGAACCGCTCGCCGGACGGCCGGTGGGCGATCACGACCTCTGCACGGGTCGCGTTCGCGTGCCGACGGACGTTCCCGAGTCCCTCCTGGACGATGCGGAAGATCTCGATCTGCTCGTCCGGTGCGAGGCGGATCGACGGGTCGATCTCGATGTCCACCGCGAGCTCGCCATCCGCCGTCAGGAACTCGATGTAGCGCCGCAGCGCGGAGTCGAACGGCGCGGTTCCGCTCGCGGACGAGAGCGCAAGGATGGCGTAGCGCGCCTCCTGCTGCGCGAGCGCCGCCGCTTGTTTGAGCTGCGGCCCGACTTCCTCGACCGGTGTCCCCGCCTCGAGCATCTGGGCGTGCGTCGAGACCGCGAAGAGATACTGCGCGAGGCCGTCGTGGATCTCGCGCGCGACGCGAGCCCGTTCCTCCGCGATCGCCCGTCCGAGCTCGGACGAGCGGATCGCCCGCCATGCGCCGACGAGCATGAGCGCAAAGGCGAGCAGGCGCAGGTAGTCCCCTGCGGCGACGTAGTTCGCGCCGCGCGGCGGGGTGAAGACGAGGTGGAGGGCCGCGAAGAGCTGAAGCGTGAAGCCCAGCGCGAGCCACTGGGCGAGATCGTCTCCCGTCTTCGCGAGGCGGCGGCCCCAGCCGACGACGGCGAGGAGGTCGAGGAGCGCCTGCACGGCGAGCGCGGAGGCGAGGCCGGGGGGAGCGTCGGCCACGCCCGGCAACGAGGTCAGCGCCGGGAGGCCGCTGCCGTGGGCGCGAAGGAGGAGCCAGGCAGCAACGAGTGCGATCGCCGCTGCGACGAGCGTGTCGCGAAGGGCACGGTCACGTGCTCGGCTGCGGCCGCCGACGAACGGTGCGACCGCGACGAGGGCCTGGGCCGCGATGCTGCCCATCAGTGCGGCCCAGCCGTCCGCCCCATCGAGGGCCGCGCCGTCGAGCATCGGGACGATCGCGAACGCCGCGGTGGACAGTGAGCCGATGAGGAAGCCGGCCGCCAGCAGGAGGTCGGTTCGCCGCCCGTCGACGGAGAAACGGACAGCGGCGAGAAGCGCGACGAGGACGCCGGCGAGCGCAATCGTCGTCTCGAGCACCAGCAGGAGCTGCGGCCTCTCGTATTGCGTCCGCAGGGACGGATACGCGAGAAAGAGCGCAAGGCTCGCCGCGAGCAGCCCCGATAGGACCACCTCGCCCCATAGCCACGCCTGCACCTCGGTTCGCCGCTTACCCATGTGGCTCTTGTCGGCAGAAGCGCCGCTGCCGATAAGAACCCCGTGCCGGCACGTGTTCTCGTCGTCGACGACCATCCCCTTACCCGCGACGCGCTCGGGGCGCTGCTGCGTTCGCACGGCTTCGAGCTCGTCGGGCTCGCCGCAGACGGCGAGGAGGCGATCAGGGCCGCTGCCGAGACACAGCCCGACGTCATCCTCCTCGATCTCCTGATGCCGGGCCTCGACGGTTTGTCGGCGCTGCCGCGACTCCGCGAAGCGGCGCCCGCCTGCGAGGTCGTCGTCCTCACGGCCTCCGGCACGGAGGAAAACCTGCTCGCCGCGATTCGCGGCGGCGCCGCCGGCTACCTGCTCAAGACCGAGTCGCCCGACCGGATCGCCGACTTCCTCGAGGGCGTTGTCCAGGGCGAGGCCGCCCTCTCGGGGCCCGTCGCGCGCAGGTTGCTCGACCAGGTGCGTTCCGGCGGGCGCGGCTCGGGTGTGCCAGACCGCATCGCGTCGGCTCTGTCCGCGCGCGAGCTCGAGGTGCTGCTGCTGCTCGACGAGCACCACGGCACGGACGAGATCGCCCAGCGGCTGTTCATCTCCGAGCACACCGTCCGCTCTCACGTGAAGAGCCTCCTGCGCAAGCTCGGCGTCTCGTCGCGCCGTGAGGCCCTCGAGCAGCTCGCGCTCGCGCGGGGCTAGGTCGTGAAGCCGACGAGCGCCGCGTCGACGAGACGCGGCAGCGTCTCGAGCTCGTAGCCGCCCTCGAGGACGGCCGCGACCCGGTCGCATAGACCCCGGCAGCGTCGCGCGAGCTCGCGGAAGCCCTCCTCGCTGACCCGCATGTCGGCGAGGGGATCGCCCGCGTGCGCATCGAAGCCGGCCGAGACGAGCACGAGCTCGGGCTCGAAGCGCTCCACCACAGGTTCGACCACCCTCGCGAAGGCGTCGAAGTACTCCTCGTCCCCGGAGCCGGCCCGCAGCGGCACGTTGACCGTCGTCTCCGACTGGTCGTCCGGGCCGCCGCTGCCCGGATAGAACGGCCACTGGTGGAGCGACACGAAGAGGACGCTGGCGTCGTCTCGGAAGATCGCGTCGGTGCCGTTGCCGTGGTGGACGTCGAAATCGACGATCGCGACGCGCTCGAGCCCGAGGCGTTGCTGCGCCGCGCGTGCGGCCACCGCGACGTTGTTGAAGACGCAGAAGCCCATCGCCCGGCCGGCGAGTGCGTGGTGGCCGGGCGGGCGGACGAGGGCGAAGCCGCCGCGAAGCGCCGCCTCGATCGCGGTCCCCGCCGCGAGCGCTGCCGCCTCGAACGTCGTCGGCGTGCAGACGGTGTCGCCGTCGAGCCAGACAGCATCCTCGACGGCTTGAACGAGCTCGACGTGTTCCGCTGTGTGGCAGAGCTGCAGCTCCTCGATCGTCGCGGCGCGGCCTTCGCTCCAGATGTGCTGGTGCGCGAGCAACACGGCGAGCCGCTCGGGCCGCTCCGGATGATTGCCGGTGGGGTGCAGCCGCGCGAAGGCGGGATGGCTCAGGACGTCGATAGCGATCCCACGCGTCCGGCGACCGCGCCGAGCCCGAGTCGTTCGAGGAAAGAGGACGCCTCCGCCCACGCCGGGGATGTTTCTGCGAGGGGAGGAAGGGGAGCGGAGGCGTCCATCGTCGCGATTCGCCGGAAGAGCCTCAAGTCCTCCGCCTCCGCGGCGAACCGGCCATCGGCGAGCGCCGCCTCTAGCGAGCCGTACTGCGCGAGCAGCTCGGCGGCTTTCTTCGGCCCGATGCCGCGCGCGCCCGGCAGCTTGTCGGACGGGTCGCCGCGCAGCGCGATCAGGTCGGGCACCTTCTCCGGCTCGACGCCGTAGCGCTCGCGCACCTCGACCGGTCCGATTCGAGCGAGCTCGCTCACTCCGCGCGCCGGTTGCAGGATCGTCACGCGCTCGCTCGCGAGCTGGAAGGCGTCGCGGTCGGAGGTCGCCACGAGCACCTCGCCCGGCCAGTCGTGTGCCGCGGCCGCCAGGAAGTCGTCCGCCTCGTAACCCGGCGCCTTGGCCACGAGGAAGCCGAACGCGGCCACGACCTCCGGCAGGATCTCGAGCTGCTCGAGCAGCGCGTCGTCGAAGACGCGCCCGGACTGGTACGCGCCGAACGCCTCGTGCCTGTACGTCGGCACCGAGAGCGTGTCCCACGCGACGAGCACTGTGTCCGGTCGCTCCGCCTGCCAGAGCCGGACGAGCATGTTCGTGAAGCCGACGACCGCGTTGAGGCGGATCGACTTCGGCAGGGCGTGGTAGGCGCGGTGGGCGAAGGAGTCGCCGTCGACCGCGAGCAACGTGCTCACAGCGACGCCTCGAGCTCCGCGATGCGTGCCATCAGCCGCTCGGTCACGTCCTGCGACGAGGCCCGTAGGTCGTCGTCGGCGCGCAGGTCCTCGATCTCGAGCGGCGCCCCATAGGCGATGCGCAGCGGGCCGAGTGTGAGCAGCCGGTCGGTGCCCGCGACGGCCGCGGGGACGAGCGGCACTCCTGCCTCGAGGGCGATCCGCGCCGCGCCGGAGCGGGGCCGCGCCTCGTGCTTCTTGACGAGCCCCTTCTCGCGCCGCGTCCCTTCCGGGTACATGGCGATCACGTGGCCCTCGCGGGCCAGTTGCACGGCCGTCTCGATCGCGTCGAGATCGCCGAGGCCGCGGCGGACCCTGAATGCGCCCACACTTTCGAGCAGGAGGCGCAGCGGCCACCAGTAGAGCTCCGACTTCGCCATGAACCGGAGCCAGCGGCGCGGCCAGAGCGGCAGTCCGAGCAGCCACGGGTCGAAGCTCGAGATGTGATTGCACGCGAGGACGTAACCGCCGGTCGCGGGGAGGTTCTCCCGCCCGCGCGCGCGCAGCCGGAAGAGCCCGTAGAGAATCGGCCAGCTCAGCACGGCGATGACGTGGTAGACGAGCGGCGGGCGCACGCCCAGGAGTATCGCCTCCGCAGCCGTGGCTATCGTGACGCGCCGATGCCGAAGCGTCTCGTCATTGTCGAGTCGCCTGCGAAAGCGCGGACGATCGCCGGTTACCTCGGGCCGGACTTCGTCGTCGAGTCCTCCGTGGGCCACATCCGCGACCTGCCCGACAGCGCCGCCGAGATCCCCGAGCGCTACAAGGGAGAGCCCTGGGCGCGGCTCGGCGTCGACGTCGAGCACGGGTTCGAGCCGCTCTATGTCGTCGACCCCGACAAGAAGAAGACGGTCGCCCAGCTCCGCAAGCAGCTCGCCGACGCGGACGAGCTCCTGCTCGCGACGGACGAGGACCGCGAGGGAGAGGCGATCGCGTCGCACCTGCTCGAGGTGCTGAAGCCGAAGGTGCCGGCGCGGCGGATGGTCTTCCACGAGATCACGAGGGACGCGATCGAACGCGCGCTCGACGAGACGCGCGAGGTCGACGAGCGGCTGGTTGACGCGCAGGAGTCACGGCGCATCCTCGACCGGCTCTACGGCTACGAGGTCTCGCCGGTCCTCTGGAAGAAGATCATGCGCGGGCTTTCCGCCGGCCGCGTCCAGTCCGTCGCGACGCGACTCGTCGTCCAGCGCGAGCGGGAGCGGATGGCCTTCCGCGCCGCGGAATGGTGGGATCTGCTGGGGACCTTCGATCCGGAGTCCTTCGAGGCGCGGCTCGTCTCGGTCGACGGGCAGCGCGTCGCGCAGGGGCGCGACTTCGGCCCGGACGGCGAGCTGCGCACCGAGGCGTTCCGGCTCGACGAGGCGGCGGCACGCGGCCTCGCCGAGCGCCTCGAGGGCGCCGCCTTCCACGTCGGGCGGGTCGAGCGCAAGCCCTACGTCCGCCGCCCGAGCCCGCCGTTCATGACCTCGACTCTCCAGCAGGAGGCGAGCCGCAAGCTCCGCTACTCGGCGCAGACGACGATGCGGCTCGCCCAGCGCCTGTACGAGAACGGCTACATCACGTACATGCGGACCGACTCGACGACACTGTCGGAGTCGGCGCTCACCGCCGCGCGTGAGCAGGCGACGTCTCTGTTCGGCGCCGACTTCGTCCCGCCGGAGCCGCGCCGCTACGAGCGCAAGGTGAAGAACGCGCAGGAGGCGCACGAGGCGATCCGCCCCTCGGGCGACCGCTTCCGGACGCCGCAGGAAGTACGCGGGGAGGTCTCCCCGGACGAGCACGCGCTCTACGAGCTGATCTGGATGCGGACGATCGCCTCGCAGATGAAGGACGCGCAGGGACAAACCGTCTCGCTGCGGATCGCCGGCGAGTCCAACACGGGAGAGTCTTTGGAATTCGGCGCCTCAGGCACCGTGATCACCTTTCGCGGCTTCCTCGCCGCGTACGAGGAGGGGCGGGACGACGACCGTCCAGCGAAGGACGACGACGAGGAGCGGCGCCTGCCGAACCTCGCCGAGGGCGACGCGGTCGAG
>VAXA01000305.1 GCA_005883365.1 Actinomycetota bacterium | reverse complement strand
CGACGAGCTCGGCTTTGGCTTCCTCTTCGCGCAGGCGCACCATCCGGCGATGCGCCACGCGGCCCCCGTCCGTCGCGAGCTCGCGACGCGTACCGTTTTCAACGTGCTCGGACCGCTCACGAACCCGGCCGGCGCGCGCGCCCTCGTCCTCGGCGTCTACTCACCCGAGCTGGCCCGGACGCTCGCCGACGCGCTCGTCCAGCTCGAGGTGACGCGAGCGTACGTCGTGCACGGGGCGGGTGGCATCGACGAGCTCTCACCCTGCGGGCCGAACCTCGTCTGCGAGGTGCAGGACGGGCGGGTCCGCGAGTACGAGCTCGATCCCGTGGAGCTCGGCGTCGAGCGTCGCGACCCCGCCGAGCTGCGCGGCGGAGACCCGCAGACGAATGCGGCCGCATTGCGCGCCGTGCTTGGTGGTGCGGACGGGGGCCACCGCTCCGCCGTGATCCTCAACGCAGCCGGCGGGATTGCCGCGGCCGGCCACGCAGAGAGCCTGCCCGAGGGAATCGCGCGGGCCCGCGAGGCGATCGACTCCGGCCTCGCTGCAGCGCGCCTCGCCGAGCTCGTGGAGTTCTCGCGCGCATGAGGTTCGCGGACGCACTCGCGCAGGGAGGCTTCGGCGCGGTCGCGGAGTTCAAGCGGCGGTCACCGTCGGCCGGCGACATTAGCCCCGCGGCGCGGGTGGAGGACGTGGTGCCGGCCTACGAGACGGGCGGAGCGCGTGCCGTCTCCGTCCTCGTCGACGACGCCTTCGCGGGCTCGCGCGACGACCTGCGCGCGGCGCGAGCGGTCACCGGCCTGCCCCTGCTCGCCAAGGGCTTCTTCTCGACCGAAGACCATCTGCGGGAGATGCGGGAGGCAGGCGCCGACGCAGCGCTCCTCATCCTGCGCGACCTCGACGACTCGACCGCGTCACGGCTGATGCGCGTAGCGGAAGAGCTCGGACTCGACGCGCTGGTGGAGGCCCACGACGAGGAGGAGCTCGAGCGCGCAGCACGGCTCGAAGCTCGCGTGATCGGCGTCAACGCGCGCGACCTGGGGACGTTCCGGATCGACCGCGATACTCAGCTCGCGCTCGTCGCCAAGGCTCCGCGGGACCGTGTCGTCGTCGCCGAGAGCGCGATCCACACACGCGCGCAGGCGGCCGCGGCCGAGCTCGCCGGCGCCGATGCCGTCCTCGTCGGCACCTCGCTCATGCGGGCGGACGAGCCGGGGGCGAAGCTGCACGAGCTGCTCTCGCGGCCGCTCGTCAAGGTGTGCGGGCTGACGCGTCAGGAGGACGTCGACGCCGCGGTCGAGGCCGGCGCCGACCTCTGCGGCTTCATCTTCGCCGCGGGCTCGCCACGCAAGGCGGCGGGCGTCCTGCCGGTGCCTGACACAGTGCTCAGCGTCGCCGTCTACGTCGGCGAGCCAGAGGAACGCGGCACCGACCTCGTCCAGCTGTACGCGCGAGAGGAGGGCAAGGTGCGCGGCCGCAACGCCGTCCTGCTCCGGGACGGCGAACAGGTCGCGCGCGTCGCCGACCTGCCGTGGGAGGAGGAGGATCCCGACCACTGGCGCAACGCGCGCGGGGAGGATCGCCTCGTACTCGCCGGCCGGCTCGGGCCGCACAACGTGCGCGCGGCGATCCGCGCCGTGCAGCCGTGGGCGGTTGACGCCGCGTCGCAGCTCGAGTCCGCCCCCGGCGTCAAGGATCACGACAAGGTGAGGGCGTTCGTGCAGGAGGCGCGATGAGCTTCGGCGACTACGGCGGCCGCTACGTCCCCGAGACGCTGATCCCGGCTCTCGACGAGCTCGAGCGCGGCTGGCGCGATGCGCTCGCCGACGACTCGTTCCGCGCCGAGCTGCACAACCTGCTGACGACATACGCCGGCCGGCCGACGCCGCTCACGCTCGCCGAGCGCTTCGCGCCGAGCAAGCGCCTGTACCTCAAGCGCGAGGACCTCCTCCACACCGGCGCCCACAAGCTCAACACCGCGCTCGGCCAGGCGGTGCTCGCGCGCCGGCTCGGCAAGCGGCGGATCGTCGCCGAGACGGGCGCCGGCCAGCACGGCGTCGCGACCGCGACGGTCTGCGCGCGCTTCGGCTTCGAGTGCGTCGTCTACATGGGCGAGGAGGACATGCGCCGCCAGCGGCCCAACGTCGAGCGGATGGGACTGCTCGGTGCGGAGGTGCGTGGCGTCGACTTCGGCACGCGGACGCTGAAGGAGGCGACGAGCGAGGCGATCCGCGACTGGATCACGAACGTCGAGACGACGCACTACCTGATCGGCTCATGCGTCGGGCCGGCGCCGTACCCGGAGATCGTGGCTGAGCTGCAGTCCGTGATCGGCCGCGAGGCGCGCGAGCAGATACTCGCTGTCGAGCAGCGCCTGCCCGAGGCGGTCATCGCGTGCGTCGGGGGCGGCTCGAATGCGATCGGCCTCTTTCACGGCTTCCTCGAGGACGAGGACGTGCGGCTCGTCGGCGTCGAGGCTGCGGGCGCGGCGTCGCTCGGCAGCGGCCGCGCGGCCGTCCTGCACGGCGCCCGCTCCTCCGTGCTCGCCGACGAGGATGGCCAGATCGCCGACGCGCACTCGATCTCGGCGGGCCTCGACTACCCCGGCGTCGGCCCCGAGCACGCCTTCCTCCGCGACAGCGGCCGGGCGGAGTACCAGGTCGCGACGGACGAAGAGGCGCTCGCGGGCTTCCAGGACCTCGCGCGCAGCGAGGGCATTCTCCCCGCGCTCGAGCCTGCGCACGCGCTCGCCCGCGCCCGTGAGCTCGACGCCGAGCTGATCCTCGTCGGGCTCAGCGGCCGCGGCGACAAGGATCTCGCGGAAGTGCTGGAGCGGTTATGAGCGTAGGCTCGACGGAGCTCATCAAAGAGCGGAGGTGCCGGCTTGGCGGGCGCCGGAGCGGAAAATGAGCACCTGGGATCCCGCGAGGACGGCCGAGTTCTTCGACGAGTACGGCGAGCGCGAGTGGACGCGCTTCGAGGACGGGCGGACGCCCGGCCCGAGCCTCACGACCCACCTCCGGATACTCGAGGGCTACGTCCGCCCGGGCGACAGAGCCCTCGACGCCGGCTCCGGGCCCGGCCGCTTCACGCTGGAGCTGTTGCGGCTCGGCGCCCACGTGACGGCGCTCGACATCTCGCCGGGCCAGCTCGAGCTGCTGCAGTCGCGCGTGCCCGACGTCGAGGCGGTCGTCGGCGACGTCACCGACCTCTCACGGTTTCCGGACGACGGCTTCGACGTCACGGTCTGCTTCGGCGGGCCGCTCAGCTATGTCGTCGACGAGGCGGAGCAGGCGATGGCCGAGCTCGCGCGTGTGACACGGCCCGGCGGCCACGTCCTCGTGAGCGTCATGGGGCTCGGCGGGGCAGTGATCCACTTCGCGTCGATCATCGTCGAGCTCGCTCAGCGCGACGGAACGGCGAAGTCGCTCGAGATCGCACGGACCGGCTTCCTTCCCGAAGGGGAGGGCTACGGCCACCTCGCGATGCATATGTACCTCTGGGAGGAGCTCGAGGCGCTGCTCTCCCCGCACGGCGAGGTCGTCGACGGGGCCGCCGCGGGCGTACTGCCGCACCTGGAGGTGGAGGAGCCGGAGATCCGCGCGCTGCTCGAGGAGTTCGAGGGGCGGCTCGCGTACGACCCCGGCTCCCGCAGCTGCGGCGAGCACATCATCGGCGTCCTGCGCGTCGCTTGAGCAAGACGCTCGTGATCTACCTGATGGCGGAGCCGGAGACGCCGGAGCTCGCGCGCGCCGCGGTCGAGGGAGGCGCCGACATCGTCGAGCTCGGCTTCCCGTTCTCTGATCCTCTCGCCGACGGGCCGGTGATCCGTCGAGCGGCAGAGCGCGCGCTCGCGCGTGGGATGCGGACACGCGCCTGCCTCGACGTGCTCGAGCGCGCCCGGGGGCTCCTTCCCGACACGCCGCTGATCCCGATGACCTACTC